>CANQCI010000001.1 GCA_947589675.1 uncultured Bacilli bacterium
CAACCAGGGTAGTATTTACTTTCAGACTAAATGCAACCCTAAACATTAAGGGTAGAATTTACTTTGAAATTTCAGGAAAAATAATTAGGCTGAAATTTAAAGAAAATAACGTTTGCATAGGACAGTATTTTCTGTTATAATACTTGCGAGTAATGAGATTACTCCTTGCTTCGTAGGAAGCCGAATAGACCGTGAGGAGGTGAGTTTAGATGACTAAATATGAAATAATGTTTATTGTTAAAGCAACAATGGAAGAAAGTGAAATTAAAAAAACAGCTAATGATGTTCAAAAACTTATTAATCAAAAACCGTCAAAAGTTATCGAATTCAAGGAAATGGGACGTAAAAAACTAGCTTATCCAATTAAAAAAGAAGTTAGTGGTTATTATTATGTAATGACAGTTAGTGCTGATCATGAAACTATTTCTGAATTTGATCGTAAAGTATCAATTAATGAAAAAGTATTAAGACATTTAATTATTAAATTAGAAAGTGAGTAGTCATGAATAAAGTAATATTAACAGGTAGACTTACCAGAGAACCAGAATCACGAATGAGTCAAAGTAATATGGAAATTTCGAGGTTTTCTTTAGCAGTTCAAGGGGATTTTGTTAATCGCGATGGCGAACGAAGCGTGGAATTTATTAATTGCGTTGCATTTAATAAATTAGCGGGAACAATTAATCGCTATTGTCATAAAGGTAGCTTAATAGGCGTTCAAGGTCGAATTAGAAATAGTAGCTATGAGGCTCAAGATGGTAGCAAAAGATATACAACTGATGTTGTTGTTGATCAAATGGAATTTTTAAGTTCTAAGCAAAATAATGATGATGCTGCGATGGCTTATAGTCCTTATACTCCTAGTTCAGCTTACAGTCCTAGTTCAAATTATAGCCCAAATACTGATTATAGTCCTAGCTCTAATTATAACCAAAATCCTGAATATAGTCCAAGTTCTGATTATAACCAAAGTTCTGAATATAGTTCAAGTTCTACTTATAGTCCGAGCGAAGCTAGCTCTACTCCAGAAGTGGAAACCGCCGATATAAGTGGTGATCCATATAAGAACTTCGGGGATGAAATTACTTTAAGTAGTGATGATTTACCATTTTAAAAAAGGAGGCAATTAATTATGGCAGAATTTCATCGAAAAAAGAAAAAAATATGTCAAATGTGTGCCGGCAAAAGTATTGATTATAAAGATGTAATGATTATTACAAAATATATTAATGAAAAAGGAAAAATTCTTCCTCGTCGTATGACAGGTGCTTGTGCTGAACATCAAAGACATATTGCCAAAGAAGTTAAGTATGCAAGATTTATGGCATTAATACCATATGTAAAATAGTTGAGATTAAATTCTTAACTTTTTTTGTATCACAATTTAAATATTGTGATATACTTATTATAAGGTAAAAAAATAACCTAGGATAAAAAGAGAGGAATGAAACAATGTGAAAAAAGGAATATTGTTATTAATATTAAGTTTTTGTATGCTGGTGGGAATTACGAATGTTAAAGCTATAGGCTTACAAGTTATACCAGAATGTAGTTTTAATAATAATCAAGCCTCGGAAACGGCTACTGAAACTTGTCAAATAAAAATTAAGGTTGATGGAGAAATTAATAATAAATCGGTAATAATTCCTATTCAATTAACAAATTTGATACTGACTGGGCATCAGGATGCTGAGGGATGGAAGGTTGAAGAACAAGGGAATGGTCGCCTAGCATTAACTCCAACCAATTCTACAATATCAGCTGGAGAACATCTTGTTACGACATTATCATTATCAAAAGTTGATTATGAAGCAATATGTAATTTAACTTATGCGAATCCTTATTTTGCAAGTATTCCTAGTACCCCAACTGTAAAACATAGTTGTGAACAAGCCGATGGTAGTTATTACGATAAAAATGGGAATATTGTTGATGAAGCCGATTACCGGAGGGATTGTCTATCTTGTCAAAAACAACCAGATGGAACCTTTACAGGAAAAGATGGACAAGTTGTAAGTGAAGATGTTTATAATAGCGAATGTACTACTCCGAAATCTTGTTCAAGATCATCAAATGGAACTTATACTGGCAAGAATGGTAATCCGGTTACCGAAGAACAATATCGTATTGAATGTGAAAAACATTCTTGCGACCATATAGGTGATAAATATTACGATAAAAATGGTAAAGAAATTACCGCGGAACAATATACAACGCTTTGTCCTAATGGTTCCAATCCAAATACAGGTGCAAATTTACCATTATTAACATTATTTGGTTTATTAGGAGTGGGAATTATCCTTTTAAATGCAGCAAATAAAACTAAAAAATTTAATTAAATTTCTCGGTGGAGAAATTTTTTTCTTGGTTTTAAATAATAAAAAATATATGATATAATAGAAGAACTTTAGAGGAGGTAAATTGATGAAAGTTATACTACTAAAAGATGTAAAATCACAAGGGAAAAAAGATGAAATAATTAATGTTTCAGATGGTTATGCTAATAATTATTTAATAAAAAATAATTTAGCAGTACCATATACTAAAACTAGTAAAGAAGTTTTAGATAAAGAATTAAAAAAACAGGCAGAAATAGAAAATAATTTAGTTCAGGAATTAGAGAAAATAAAAGATAAATTGGCTAATAAAACAATAGATTTTAAAGTTAAAACAGGTAAAGAAGATAAAGTTTTTGGAACAATATCTACAAAACAAATAAGTGATAAATTAATGGAAATGGGTTTTAAAATTGATAAAAAATGTATAAAAATAAAAGACCCGATTAGTAATTTAGGAGTTACAGTTGTAGATGTCGAACTGCATAAAAAAGTGAAATTTTCGCTAAAAATTAATTTAGTTAAATAGGAGGAACTATGGCAGCAAGAAAAATGCCTCAGAATATTGAAGCTGAAATGAGCGTCTTAGGCGTAGCTTTTTTAAATCCTAAAGAGGTTACGAAAATTGTTGAAGACGTTAGCGTAGATATGTTTTTTGAAGAAAAAAATAAATATATATTTAATGCTATTAAAAATTTATATGATAGTAAAATACCTATTGATATAACAACAATCAAAAATGAACTCGATAAAACTAAAAAATTAAATACAGTTGGCCTAGATTATTTATCAGAAGTTATTGATTCGGTGGTAACGAGTGCTAATTTAGATTTTTATATTAAGATTATTAAAGATTATGCTGTTAGACGAAATTTAATTGAAACAGCTACGGAAATTGTTACTGAGGCTTATGATGAAGAGAATGTTTCTTCGTTGCTCGAAAATGCCGAAAAGAATATTTTAAACGTTGTTAGAAATAGGACAGTGGGAGATTTCCTTCCAATTCAAGAGGTATTAAGGCGAGCTCAAGCTAAGTTAGAAGAACTAGCCAAAAATAAAACGGCAATCACGGGCTTACAAACTGGTTTTATTGATTTTGATCGTATATCGACTGGACTGCAAGGCGGCGAAATGATTATATTAGCCGCCCGACCAGGGATGGGAAAAACCGCCTTAGCCCTTAATATGGCTTCTTATGCAGCAATGTCGACAAAAAAGGCTGTTGCTATATTTAATTTGGAAATGTCTGCGGATATGCTTATCAACCGGATGATTGCCTCGGTTGGACAAATAGATTCTTATAAATTGCAAACTGGGCAAATGCATGAAAATGATTGGAAACGCTACAATGAAGCAATGTCGCAATTAGCTGAAACTAATATTTTTATTGAAGATAATGCGGGAGTAACCGCCTCAGAAATAAGAGCTAAATGTCGCCGGTTAGCTAATTCGCAAGTGGGACTTGGTTTAGTGGTAATTGATTATTTACAACTAGTAAGTACTGGCAATCGCCGGGTGGAATCTAGGCAAGTAGAAGTTTCCGAAATATCTCGGTCATTGAAAACAATGGCCTTGGAATTAAATGTGCCAGTTATCGCCTTGAGCCAACTTTCCCGGAGTGCGGAAAAAAGAGAAAGTAATCAACCGATGCTTGCCGATTTGCGGGAATCTGGTTCGTTAGAACAAGATGCAGACATGGTATTATTTATAAATCGTAAGGATTATTATGAAAAAACTAAAGATTTTAATCAAAAGATAGTACCTGCAGAATTAGTTATTGCGAAACATCGGAAAGGTGGGCTTGGAACTGTCAATTTACTTTTTGAATTAAATATGTTAAGTTTTAAAAATGTGTTAAAAACGATGGGAGATGAAACATGAAAGCTAAAAATATAGTTGTTAGTTTATTATTAACTGGTATTGTTTTGGGAATTTATGGAATAAATGAAACATATGAAAAAAATTATACCGAAGCTAATACAGCTTATGCTGTTTACTTAAATGGGGAACGACTGGGATTAATTCAAGATGAAAATAAATTATATAATATTATTAATGATGAACAAGAAGAATTAAAAGCCAAGTATGCTGTTAATAATGTTTATCCCCCATCAGGGTTTGAAATTGTCGAAGTTAATACTTTTGATGATAATTATGTAGATGAAAATAAAATTTATGAACATATTGCTGAACTTGATGACTTTATGTTAAAAGGCTATATAATTACGATTAAATTTCCTGATGAGGATACTGATGAAGATGGGATTGAGGAACAGTTTGATGATTTAGTTATAAATGTATTAGACCGCCAAGTTTTTGAAGATGCAATTAATGATTTCCTTTATGCTTTTATTAGTGCTGATGATATTAATAAATATGTTAATGAAGAAAATGAAAAAATAACTGATATCGGTTCAATGATTGAAAAAATGTATTTTAATGAAACAATTACGATTAAAGAAGGTTTCATTAGTTCTAATGAGAAAATATTTACGAATACTAAGGAATTATCCCAATATTTATTATTTGGACCTAATGCTCAAATGATAAATTATACCGTTAAATTAGGCGATGATATTGAAAGTATTAGTGATGAACATAAATTAAATCCCCAAGAATTTTTAGTAGCTAATCCAATTTATCGGCAAGAAAATACCATTTTAAAAGTTGGGGAAACAGTGAATGTTACAGTTTTAAATCCTATTTTAACTTTTGTTTATGATGTTTATCAAATTGAAGATGTTACTGTACCATTTAATCAAACAACTGTTACTGATAATGCAAAACCTTATGGTTATTCGGAAATAACCAAAGCGGGGATAAATGGCTTAGTTCGCAACTATAAGAGTTATCAAGTAATTAATGGCGAACAAAGCCAAGAAGTAAAAATTGATCATTTTGATGTTTTACAAGAAACCGTTGATCAAGTTACAACTGTTGGACCTAAGAAAATTACAACCGGTGGAAGTGGAGCCCAAACTATCTTAGATGGCGATTGGACTTGGCCTACTAATGTTCCTTGCTATATTACTAGTAAATACAGATGGCGGAGTTTAAATGGGGTATCCAAGATGCATGAAGGTATTGATATTTCCGGAACAGGTGGCGAAGGTTCACCAATTTATGCGATAGGTGATGGTGAAGTTGTTATTGC
The DNA here is from genome assembly GCA_947589675.1 of uncultured Bacilli bacterium. Lineage (GTDB taxonomy): Bacteria > Bacillota_I > Bacilli_A > RF39 > UBA660 > Onthocola_B. The sequence continues at coordinate 5,491 of CANQCI010000001.1, forward strand.
TCAAAAAGCCGAACCAAGAGGTTCAACTCACTGGTCAAATGGTACTTATGTCGTTATTAGGCATGCTAATGAAATTTATTCAGCGTATTTACATTTAAATTCCTTTAATGTAACTGTTGGTCAACATGTAACCAAGGGACAAAGAATTGCTTCCATGGGTCATAGTGGTTATGCAACGGGGGCACACTTACATTTAGGTTTATGGAAAGGAATGCCTTATTCAGGCACAGGGGCAACATCAATGGATCCTCAAAAAGCAATCCCAGCCTTTAAAAAATTTGGATGAGAGTAGCTGTTTTAGCAAGTGGATCGAAAGGAAACGTAACTTTTGTTGAAGCCAAGGGGAAGCGTTTCCTTTTAGATGCTGGTCGCAATTGTAAATACATTGAAGAAAAATTACAAAGTATTAATTATAGTTTAAAAGATATTGATTATTGTTTAATAACCCATGATCATAGCGATCATATTTCCGCATTAAAAACGATGCTTAATAAAAATGCGGTAGGAATTATTATATCTCCCAAGGCATTATATAATATTGATGTTTTAGACGATTATGAACATATTATTATGTGTGATGAAGAAATAGATTTAGATGGAGTAAAAATCATTTCCATTCATTCTAGTCATGATGCTGTTGATGCAAGAAACTTTATTATTATGGAAGATGATAAGAAGTTAGCTTATATAACTGATACGGGATATATTAATAATAAGTATTTTAAAATATTAAAAAATGCTGATATTTATTTATTTGAAAGCAATCATGATATTGAATTATTACAGCATGGACCATATCCGGCTTGGACTAAAAAAAGAATCCTTAGTGATGTTGGTCATCTATCAAACCAAATGGCCGGTTTTTATTTAAGTAAGTTAATTGGTGATAAAACGCAAAAGGTATTTTTAATTCATTTAAGTGAAACCAATAATCTAGAAGAGTTAGCTTTAGAAACAGTTAATAATACTTTAAATGAGTATGGCATTAATTTTCATAATATAGAGTGTGCTAAACAAAATGAAAGAACTGAATTGGTGGAAATATGATTAGAATTTTATGTGTTGGTAAAATAAAAGAAAATTATTTACGAGAAATGATAAATGACTATTTAAAAAGAATAAATAAATATCATAAAATAATAATTGAAGAAATTAAAGATGATGTTAAAGTGGAAAAGGAATGGCAAGCATTAAAGCAAAGGATAAATCCCAAGCATTATAATATTGCTTTAGATTTAGAGGGTAGTATGCTAGAAAGTGTTGCTTTAGCTAAGAAAATTGATAATATATTTAATAATTATAGTACTATTACTTTTGTAATTGGTGGTTCAACCGGCTTAAATGACGAAATTAGAAATATGTGTCAAGAAGTTATCAGTTTTTCCAAGTTTACTTTTCCGCATGGTTTATTTCGGGGTATTCTTTTAGAACAAATTTATCGAGCCTTTAAAATTAATAATCATGAAACTTATCATAAATAGTGATATTGGTAAAAACAATATCATTTTTTTATGATTGTTTTTAAAACAACCCTATGATAAAATTTAGATAATGGAGGAATTAATATGGGAGTTGAAAAGTGGCAATTCGGTGATAGGGAAGTAGAAGTACCTGTTTTAGACCAAGATGAATTAGAAACAAATGAAAGATATGAGGATTTAGATAAAACGAAAGAATTAGTTTTAAATCTAGGAGAAGATAATCATGAATAATGCAAGATATGATAGTATGCAAAACTTTCTAGATTTAATTAAAAAGTTTGCCATTAGCAATCCTAATAGGGATATAGATGATAAATTTATATATTCTAATTTAATTAAATATAATATTAATGCTAGTCAAATGGGAGAAGCAAAAATTAATCAGCATTTTCCAATAATTACTAATTACTTTAAAGGGAATAATAAGGTTAATTATTGTATGAGTCAAAATGGTTATTATTTAGTTTTAAAAAATGGTAACTTAAATGGCAATGAAATAAAATTATATGTTCCTCTTGATTATAATCATATATTAAATGGGGCAGTTATTATTACGGATTATATGGCAAAAAACGGCATAGAATTTCAAGCTAAGTTAGCAAAAGTAATTCGTAATGATGATTTTATTATTCAAGTTAATACCATTAAAGATGCAAATGAAATTATTAAATTTATATATAATAATGATTATATAAAAGAGGGATTATTAAGAGAAAATCCATTTTTGCCAAGTATAAATGGTGTAGGCTTAACGATGGATAATGATTATTCTTTTAACCGAATTTTGAGTGAATCATTAAGTGATTATATTCGCCAGTTGAAAAATCAAAATAGAGTAGAAAGTGGTAATGTTCGAGAATTTAATGCCTTTTTAGCTAATTTGGCTCACAATGAACAAAATTTAGATAAGAAAGATATTTATAATTTACTTACGAAAACAACTGATGCTAATTTTTCAGCGAATATGTTAAGTAATTTTATTAAAGATAAAATAGTGGATAAGTATGATAATTTAAATCAAAGAATAACAGAACCAGAGTATTATTTAGACCGGGCTTTAATAGTAACAAACCAAACGTATCCCAATACCGTCAAAGGAGCATTAATAAAATATATAAGTGGGGATCCTTCCTATATTGCCGATGATGGATATGCTAGACAAGGTTTATTAAAATATGTAAAGAGTGAAGATGTTGTTAATCTTATGCGGCAAAAATTAAAGCAAGTTAATTATACGGGCTCTAACGATATTGGCAACTTAATTGATAAGTATTTAAGCCTGGTGATTGTAACAAGACATGAAAAATCAGTTTATGAATTATTTCATATGCTCCAAAATGCGTATCTTAATACCCAAGAAGTATATGATACACTTCAAGCTAATTATGCTTTAAGAAGGCTAATTGATGAAAATAATTCGATGGGATTTACCAATCGATATAATGACCGAGATATACTAAATAGATATGTATTAGGTAAAAATATCAAAAATATAATTTTAACCGGAATATCTTATGATAGAACGATTGATTATAATAATACTAATGCATTTGTTAGTTTATTTGCTGAATATCTTAATGGCCGAAAATTTTAATACTTCTTTATGAAGTATTTTTTCTGTGGTAAAATATTTTGGGAAAAGAGGTATATTATGATTGGAAATGATTGGGATGAAAAATTAAAAATTATCTGGGAAAGTAAAGGATTTCAAAAATTTTATGAAAAGATTATGCATGAGTACGATTTAAAAACGATTTATCCTCCAAAAGATTATATATTTAATGCTTTAAAGTTGACTAGTTTTGCTGATACAAAAGTGGTAATTATGGGTCAAGATCCCTACCATGGAGAAAATGAAGCCCATGGACTTTCTTTTTCGGTGCAAAAGGGAGTAAAAATACCGCCTTCATTACAAAATATCTATAAGGAATTATATGATGACTTAAAAATACCACCTAAAGAAGATGGCGATTTAACTGGCTGGGCAAAGGAGGGGGTTTTGCTTCTTAACTCAGTCTTAACGGTGGAAAAGGATAAAGCAGCAAGTCATCGTAATTTAGGTTGGGAATTATTAACTGATTATATTATCAAAATATTAAATACGAAAGAAGAACCAGTAGTATTTATCTTATGGGGAAAATTTGCTAAAGAAAAAGCTAAATATATAACTAATCCGCATCATTACATTATTATTTCACCTCATCCTTCGCCTTTATCAGCATATTCGGGCTTTTTTGGTAGTCGTCCTTTTTCCAAAGCCAATGAATTTTTAAAGAAAAATAAAATGACCCCGATTGATTGGTCATTATAATTTAAAATCATCGATAACAGCATCTTGCATATTTTTGCCATCAAAGAAAGGTTTAATTTTATACCGATGAATTTTGGCAATAAGGTTTGTAGGAAATTTGCGAATAACTTTATTTAAATCAGCTGTATTGCGGTTATAATAGTTTTTACAAGATACAAGTTTTTCATCAATGCCTTTTATTTCTTTTAATATTTTATTAAAGTCTTTATTATCTAACTCGGTAAAATCATTTTTAACTTCCCAAATTATATTCATGGCTTCGGTAAGTTTCCGATCTAATTCGTAATTACTAATTCTTTTTTCTTTTAAATCAATATAATCTTTCAGATAATCTTTTTTAGTCACTACTTTTTTAATCATGCCATTCGCTTTAGCTATGGCATCATATTTTTGCCGGAGTGATTCATCTATAATTCCTTCAGCTTTATCAATTTTTAGCTTAAAGGTAATAATGTTATTGTAAGTTATTACATAAAAGATGGCAATAATTCCCACAATAATTATTAGAAGTAGAATGATATTCCATAGACTCATATTATTCACCAATTATATTATAACGCAAATGGGAAAAACTTGTAAAGCCTATGGTATTATGTTAGAATTTTGATAGGTGATAAGATGCGATTTGTTGAAAATGTAGAAAAAAAAAGATATCAAGAATTTAGTAATAATCACCCTAAATCTCATTTTTTGCAAAGTTATGAATGGGGCGAATTTTGTCGGCTAGCTAAGGGTCAAATTCCTCATTATGTTGGCATGGAAGATGAAGAAACACTTGTTGCTACGGCATTATTACTGGAAAAAAAGACTCCTCTTGGTTATAGTTATGTTTATGCACCACGGGGTTTTTTAATTGACTATACTAATCAAGAATATGTCAAACAATTTACAACTTATTTAAAAAAGTATATGCAAGAGCATAAAATTATTTATATAAAAATCGATCCTGATTTAAAATATCAAGATATCGATGACGAGGCTAAGCCTATTCCTGATGGATTTAATAATTATGCGTTATATGATTATATGTTAAGCTTAGGCTATATCCATAAGGGATTTTATAAATTATATGATGGCAATCAACCCCGTTATACATTTCGAATTGATTTAAAAAAGGATTTTCAAGATGTAGAAAGGAGGTTTTCAAAAACTTTTTTAAAGTCAATAAAACGTAGTCAGGCTTATAATATCGAAATAGATAATAAGGTTGATGTAAAAACGTTTTATGAATTATTAAAAAATAATAGTGCTAAAGATGGTTTTCTAGCCCGTGATTTAAATTATTATGAAAAATTTTGTCAGACTATGGAGGATAATATTAAGTTTTTTAATGCTCGAATTAGACCCCAAGAATTGTTAAAAAAGATTGAAAAAGAAATAGACGAAATTACGGAATTAATTCCTAAGTCACCTAAAAAAGCTCCAGATTTACAAAATAAATTAAATAGATTAAAAAAGGAACAAGAAGAATTTCAAAAAATTGAAGAAAAGGAAGTAGTTGTTTGTTCGTTAATTTGTACTTATACCCAAAATAGAGCTTGGAGTTTTTATATTGGGAGTAATGAACTAGCTAATTTAACTTTTGCGGTTTCTTTATGTTATTATGAAGCTATCAAAGATGCTCATCAACAACAAAAAGATTTTTTTGATTTGTTTGGAGTTGTCGGAGATCCCCATACTACCTATAAAAATTTAGCTCGTATTTATGATTTTAAACGGAAATTTGGTGATGAATATATTGAATTTATGGGAGAATTTGATTTAGTTAATAAACCATTTTTATATAAAATATTACCGTTTTTATTAAAGATTTATCGGAAAATTAGGGGGTAGGGTATGGAATTAAAAAATATTAAAGAAAATGAATATTTAAAGTTTGCTTTAAATCATAAAGATATATCTATTTATCAGTTACCAGCTTGGGGCAAGTTAAAAGAACAAACTGGTTGGAAAACCCATTTATTAGGTTTATATGCTGATAATAAATTAATTGGCGTGACAATGCTTTTGCAAAAAGTAACCCCGATTAAATTAAGTTTATTTTATGCTCCGCGGGGGTTTTTAATTCCTTTGGATAATTACAATATATTTGCGGAATTTACTGAACTTCTTAAAAAATATCTAAAAAAGTATAAAGGTTTTATGGTCAAAGTTGATCCTAATGTCATTTATTCTTTAAGTGATGAAAATAATGAGAATAAAAAAATAATAGGGAAGCAAGTTTATGATAATTTTATAAAACTTAAGTATCGGCATTTAGGTTTTACCCTAAATTTTGAAACTATGCAACCTCGGTATTTGTGTCGTTTTAAATTGGGTAGTGATTATAATGAAACTTGCCAAGGATTTGCTAAATCAACTCGTAAAAATATTATTAAAACAGAAAATATGGGCGTTAGAACGAGATTAATTAACGATGAGGAAATAGATTTATTTGTGTCGCTTTTACAAGAAACCGGGCGGTTAAAAAATTTTATTGTTCGCCCCGCGAGTTATTATCAAAGAATGTATGATTTAATGAAAGATTATTTAAAATTATATTTAACTTATATTGATCTTAATATATATCATGAATATTTAACGAAAGAGATAGAAATAACGAAAAAAGAATTAGCAAATATTGAAAAACAAATGACTAGTAATAATGTAGGGAATAAATTAAAAACAGCTCACAAAAACTATAATGAACATTTAACAAAACTAACTAAAGATTTAGAAATTGCTCAAAATTTACGAAAAAGTCATGATAAAATATATATTGGAGCCTTAATGAGTATTTTTATCGGTGAAGAGGGAATTACTTTTATGTCAGGAACTAATAATCAATATAAAAGTTTTAATCCCAAGTATTCTTTTTATAATGAACATATTAAAGAATGTTTTAAAGAGGGAAAGAAATATTGTAACTTTTACGGCATTTCTGGGGATATGAATCCTCATGGAGAGTATTATTCGATTTATGAAATTAAAAAAGGATTTAGACCTGAGATTGTCGAATTAATTGGGGAATTTGATTTAATAACAAATCGATTTGGTTACTATTTATATAAAGTAGCCCTTAAGGGATATAAATTTTTAAAAAAATTCAAGCATTGAAGGTGAAGAAAAGTGAAAATGAAAAAAAATTCCTTTGTTGAGGGAACAATTATTGCCACCTTAGCAATAGTGTTTACAAAAATATTAGGTATGCTTTATGTAATACCTTTTTATGCGATAATTGGTTCCGCGGGTAGTTCGTTATATAGTTATGCTTATAATATATATGTAATATTTTTAAATATTTCATCCGCAGGGATACCGGTTGCTATGAGTAAATTAGTTAGTGAATTTGATACCAAGAAAATGAAAGAAGCCAAGGTTCGAAGTTTAAAATTAGGTACCATAATTATTGCGGTTATTTCCATAATTTGTTTTTTAATTTTATTTATTTTTGCTCGGCAAGTGGCTGTTTTGATTGTGGGCGACTTATCTGGTGGTAATTCTTTAGATTCTATTGCGTTAGTTTTAAGAGTTGTATCTTTTTCAGTTTTACTAATCCCTTTTTTAAGTGTTACCAAAGGATATTTACAAGGTCATAAATTTATTACTCCAACTTCAACGAGTCAAATGATTGAACAAGTTGTCCGGATTGCTGTTATTTTAATTGGGAGTTATATTGCCATTAAAATATTAAAGAAAAAAGTGGCAATAGGTGTTGCAGTTGCTGTTTCGGGAGCCTTTTTTGGAGGCTTAGCCGCCTTTATATATATTTTGCGAAAGATAAACCAAAATAAAGAAAAATTAGATTTAGACAGAGAACTAAAACCAGATAAAATTAGTAATAAAGAAATTTTAAAAAAGATTTTAGCTTATGCTATCCCTTTTATCATTATTAATGTAACCGTTAATTTCTTTAATATTGTCGATATGTCTTTAATTATTCGGACACTTGGAAAAATGGGTTTTAGTGGGAGTGATGCGGAATTTGTAGCTAGTGCGATGACTACTTGGGGATATAAATTAAATATGATTGTTAATGCAATTGCAACTGGCTTAACAATTAGTTTAATTCCGAATATTGTCGCCGCGAATGTTGCCCATGAGCATAAAAAAGTAAATAATATTTTAAATAAAGCTTTTCAAATTGTTTTATTTATTAGTACTCCCGCAGCAATTGGTTTATCATTTTTAGCTCCGTCAGTTTGGAACATTTTTTATGGAGCTAGTACGTTAGGCCCTATCATTTTTAAAGTCAGTATTTTAACGGCAATCATGTGTAATGTTTATTTAATAGCTTTACAAACCGCTCAAAGTTTAAATGAATATAAAACAGTTTATGCCGCAGTAATTTTTGGTTTTTCCATGAATGCTATTTTTGATGTTCCATTTATGTATCTTTGCAGGGCAACCGGCTTACCCCCTTATTATGGAGCGACATTTGCTACCATGTTAGGATATGTTGTAGCTATTGGGATAATTTTAATAAAACTAAAACAAAATAAAGAAATAAATTATTTACCAACTCTTAAAGCTGGTGCCAAAATATTTTTGTCAGTTGCCGTAATGGTGGTTTTATTAAGCTTATTAAAATTAGTAATTCCAATTTCCAATGCTACCAAGATTTCTTCGATAATTTATGTAGCCATTTATGCGATAGTGGGAGCTTTAATTTATTTTGGTTTAACATATAAAATGGGCTTAGTGGATAGTATTTTAGGTAAAAGAAGATTAACGCAACTTTTGAATCGCTTAACATTTGGTTTAGTGAAAGTAAGAGGCGAAAAAGATGACGATTAAAAAAATTTCCAGTGAATTATATGAAGATTTTGTTAATAGGAGTTCTTTAGCTAGTTTTTATCAAAGTAAAGAATGGTTAGAAGAAAAAAAACTTGAGGGTAAAGATGGTGAATTAGTAGGTTTATATAAAGAAAATAAATTAATAGGTGTATCATTAATATTATATTTACAAGTTTTAAAAAAATATAAGTTTGCTTATGCCTCCCGTGGTTTTATATATGATTATCAAGATATTAAAGATTTTAAAAAATCTTTACAAGATTATTTTCAGGATGTCGTTTTCATCCGAATTGATCCCCCCATCATATTAGCTAAATATGACCATGATTTAAAACGGGTAGAAGATACCCAGTCTTTGCAAATTATCAATGATTTAAAAAAACATGGTTTTCTTCATTTCGGATTTAACATGGGAGCTGAAACTATGCAATTTCGCTTTATTCATCGACTTGTTTTAAAGGATAGCTTTGATGCCCAAATGACCGAAATGAGTAAAAGTACACGGAAAAATATGGAAATTGCTGAAAGTAAAGGAGTTAAAGCTAAAACTGTTGATATTACCGAAATAGATGAAGTAATGCGACTTTTTAATAAGACAATAGAAAGAAAAAAAATTAAAGGTTTTTCCAAAACATTTTATAAAAATTTATGTGAAGTTTATCAAGATAATGTAAAAATGTATATTATATATATAGATAAAGCGGAATATTTAACTAATTTAGACCAAAAAATTAAGGATGCGAAAGATAAGTTAGCTACGGTAGAAAAAAAGATGACTCATGATAATATAGGTAATAAGTTAAAAACGGCCGTTGAACAAGCAAAACAGGCGATTCAAAAATATCAAGCAGAATTAACTAAGGCAAAAAATTTAGCCGATTATACTAATATTGGAGCCATGCTTACTATAACCAAATATAATGAAGTTGTTTCTTTAACGAGTGGTATGGATAATGATTATCGGGAGTTTTGCCCTAAATATGTGATGTATCCCGCAATGATTAAAGATGCTATTGATAATCATTTAACCTATGTTAATTTTTTGGGAGTTAAAGATATTTTAAATCCGCATAATCCCGATTATGGCGTTTATGAAGTTAAAAGAGGTTTTGGTGGAGAAACAATTGAATATATTGGCGAATTTGATTTACCAATTAAACCAGTTCTTTATAAAATGTATCAAATCAAAAGAAAAATAAAATAGTAAATAAAAAATTATCTAAAACATATTTATTAAGTTTTTTCCATTGGCGATGGTATGATAAATATAGAGAATTTAATATTAAAGTAATATACTATAAAAGGTGGGAGATTAAATATGAAAAGTATAATACAAATTGAAACAGCAGATAAAAAATATATTGGTAAAGATGAAGAAGTTTTAGCATTAACTAATATTAATCTTAATTTTGAATTAGGAAAATTTTATGTTATCATCGGACACAGTGGTTCTGGAAAATCAACACTTTTAAATATTATCGCTTTTATAGAAAGACTAACAAGTGGAAATTATTATTTTAATGATAAAAACGTAGAAGACTTAACAAAAGATGAATTGACCAAAATAAGAATGGAGAATATTGGCTACATTTTTCAAAATTTTAACTTAGACCCAAATTTAACAGCAATTGAAAATGTAATGTTACCAATGCTTATAAATAGGCAAATTAAAAAAAGTGAAAGAAAGGAAAAAGCAAAAAAATTGCTTGAGCTTGTTAATATGCAACACCGAGTTAAGCATTTTCCTAAAGCTTTGTCAGGTGGAGAACAACAAAGAGTAAGCATTGCTCGAGCCTTAGCTAATAATCCTAATATAATAATTGCCGATGAACCAACTGGCAATTTAGATAAAAAAAATGAAAAAGTTATTTTGGAAATTTTAAAGGATTTAAGTAATCAAGGTAAATGTGTTATCGTAGCAACTCATAGTAGTGAAATAGAAAAATATGCTGATAATTTAATACAACTAGAAGAAGGAAAAGTAGTGAAAAATGAATATACAAGATAACTTTTTTTTAGTAAAAAAACACTTTTTAAATGTTAATAATATTATAACAATGATAGTATTAATTCTTATCAACATTATTATATTTAGTTCATTAACAGTTATTGCATTTTATTTTTCATTTAAAAGCAATTATCAAAATGATGTACTTAATAGAACATTAATTGTATATAATGAAAATAATTCTGATAATAAAATAATTAATAATATTAATAATGTAGAATTAGTAGAAAATGTAAAATATTTAAATGATATTTATCGTGATGCAAAATTATTTGATACTAAAACTTTAAAGGGAGAAATAATATTACATACCTTAATAGATAAGAACGATGTATCGATTGTTTATGGAAGAAATATAGAAAAATCTGGTGAAGTAATTTGTCCTCAAAATTTTTATCCTCATTATTTTTATGCTAATGATGAAGCTCAAAATACTAAAATATATAAATCCCTTTATGTAAATGGCAGTGATTATATTGGCAAAAGTTTTAAAGTAAATTCAAAAAATTCAGATTATGATAATCAGGATTTTGAATTTAAAATAGTAGGAACTTATAAACCGTTATATTCTAGTTCGACTATAAACACATGCTATTTATCAAAAAAAGATTATGATTTAATTTCAGCTAAAAATCTTGGCGAAATTACATCTACATTAGTTGATGGTACAACAGAAGTAGAAACTGTTGAATGGAAAGATTTATTTGTTAGAGTAAATAATTATAATAACGTGGAAAATGTAAAAAAGGATATAGAATTATTAGGATATAAAGTATCATATGCTCAAAGTTATGATAATGATATGGTAAACATTATTTTATATATTCCGATTTTTATAGTATTAATAGTGATAATAATTAGTTTTTGTTTATTATATAATTTTATAAAAAAGAAAGTAAAAAAAAGATATAATTACTATGGACTTTTAACAGCAATAGGCTTTAAAAATAAAGATATCAAGAAAATGGAAATAAGTGAAAATAGTGTAATGTATATTTTTAGCTTTTTATTAAGTTTTATTATATATTTTGTTATATATCATATATTGATTAATGGGTTATTTGCTGAAATAATTTTTTCAAATTATATTATAAAAATTCCTGGAGCATTTATTTTGTTAGTTATGATACTTTATTTAAGTTTAATTATAATTGAAACAAATTTATGCATAGACAGGACGTTGCAAAAGGATATTAGAATATCTTTAGGAGAAAATTAATATGATTTTGAAAAGTTTTTATAGAAAATCGACAACTAAAAATTTTTTTGCAATATTAGTATTAATTTTTACTTTTTTTGCAATACTAATCTTTTCAAATAAAGAATATATACTAAAAGTAAATAAACAATATAAAAATTCAGCATTAATTTTAGAAGATATTGATGAAAAAGAATATGAAAAAATAATAAATATCTCCGGAATAATAGAAACTGTTGAGGGAATTAAGGGAGTTATAGGTACTAGAACAGTAATGATAAAAATGGAAGACTCAGTAGATATAAAAAATGATAACTTTTTAGTTCCAAGTTCCTTACAAGAAATTATTAATCAAAATGAGGTATATGCAATAATTATTGACAAAGAAACTGTGAAATTAACCGCTCAGGAATATTACAATCAAGATACTAGTGGGGAAGATATTATTAAAGTTAATAAAGCTACTTATCAAAAATTAACTAAAATTGTTAATAAAAGGATTTATTTTTTATTTTTGGACAATTGGTTATTAAAAGATACGATTGCCAATAAAATTAAATCAAATATTTCAGTTGAACCAATAATTTTTGAACATTGTGAGGGAAATAATTGTAATTTTAATGATGTAATATTAATGTTTACAATATTTAAAATATTAGCTATTGCAATCTTTTTAATTATCTTTGTTTTATCAGTGGTAAACTTAGTAAATGAAGATAAAGAAATTAATAAACTGTACAAATATTTAGGTTTTAAATCTACTCAAATTTATTTTATTCTGATAAAAAAAATTGGTTCCTTGTTAATTTTTACTATAATAGCTGGCATAATAATTGCTCTAATTATAAGTTTCATTTTCATTTAAAAATACTAAATTAGTGTTCTTGAAATAATTTTATTAGATTAACAGGAGTTTATAAGTTTCACAAAAAAATTTAAAATAAGCATATGATTAATGCTTTTTTTTTGTTATAATGTATTATACTGGAGGTAGCATGAAACTAATTGAATTAAAAAAGGTTAGTAAAACATATCCAAATGGGGTTACAGCCTTAGCGGATATATCCGTGCCGATTAACAAAGGCGAATTTGTGTTTGTTATTGGGGCAAGTGGTTGTGGTAAATCCACATTTGTAAAATTATTATATCGAGAGGAAAAACCAACAACAGGCACAGTTACGATAGGCGGCTTGAATGTTGGCAAAATAAAAAACGGTAAAGTATATAAATTGCGGCGAAAATTAGGCATTGTATTTCAAGATTACGAAATTAAATTATTAACAAAATTAACGGTTTATGAAAATGTTGCTTTTGCTCTTGAATGTGTCGGAATGACTGGTAAGGAAATTCGTCCGAAGGTTATGAAAGCCTTGGAAAGAGTCGGATTGAAAGATAAAGTACGGAGTTTTCCTAATGAACTATCTGGGGGGGAAAAGCAACGGGTTTGTATTGCAAGAGCAATTGTTAATGACCCCAAAATTTTGATTTGTGATGAACCAACCGGAAATCTTGACCCTGAAACTAGTCAAGATATTATGCGAGTAATTGAAAATATCAATAATGAATTAGGAACCACAATTATTATGGCAACTCATGATTTGCAAATAGTTGACCGGATGAAGAAAAGAGTGTTGATAATTCAAAAGGGTGTTCTTACTGATGATATTCCACCTGGGCAATATAAAGCACCAAAAAAAGAAAAAGGAGAAATTAAGAAAGATGAAAGCAGTAAGGATATTTGTTAGAAGTGTTAGAGATGCTCTGAAAAGTTCGATTCGGAATTTTAGTTTAAGTTTTGCTTCGATTATGTGTACAACAGTAACTTTAATTCTGGTCGCAGTGGCAATTGTTTGTGCGGCTAATGTCGAAAAAGCAACAAAGTCCATCGAAGATGAAATGAGTATCGTGGTTTATTTAAATCAAAATGTTACGGAAGAGCAAATCAAAAATGTAGAAATTGATATTAAATCCCGAAGTATGGTAACAGATGTTATATTTAAAAGTAAAGACGAATGGAAAATGGAACTGGCTAAATACTCTACTACTTTTGAAACAGCTTTTAACTTTATTGGCGAAAATCCCTTAATGGATTCCTTTACTGTTAAAGTTGATGACATCAAAAAATTAAGTGATACAGCTAAATATATCGAAACAATTGATGGTGTTGAAACTGTTAAATATGGGGAAGAAATGGTCGAAACAATAATTACAATCTTTGATGTTTTACAAAAAGTAGTATTAGTAATTGTTGTTTGTTTATTAGTGGTAACCGCTTTCTTAATTACTAACACAATTAAACTTACGATTTTAAATCGTCAAAGTGAAATTCAAATTATGCGTTTAGTTGGGGCTAATAATGCCACGATTAAATTACCATTTATTATTGAAGGTTTAATTATCGGAATAATTGGTTCCATAATTCCAATATGTGTTACTATTTATGGTTATGTAATTTTATATTCTCGCTTAGAAGGACATTTATTTACAAATATGCTTCAACTAATAAAGCCATATAATTTTGTTTTTGCAGTTTCGTTTGCTTTAGTAATAATTGGTGGTTTAGTGGGGATGTATGGAAGTTTAAGAGCTGTTAAGAAACATTTGAAAATATAAAGGAAGTGATTATATAAAAAGATTTGTTTGTTTATTAATAAGTATCTTGGCTTTAAATATTTTTTGGACACCTCTGGTAGTTAATGCTTCATCTGAGCCGAACACCATTGCCGAGTATAAGAAAGCTTTAGATGAATTAAAAGCCAAGAAAAATAAAGTTGATAATGAAAAAAAATTAACCCAACAGGAAATTCAAGCCAAAAATAATGCCATTAATAATGCTCATAAGCAAATTGAAGAAAGTGAAGCCAAAATCACTGAGGCTAAAAATGATATAACCGCTAATGAGGCAAAAATTAAAGAATATGAAACCCAAACTAAGGAATTAATGAGTTTTTATCAAGTTATGGATGGGGAAAATATTTATTTAAAATTTATTGCAGATGCTTCAAGTATGACGGATATGATTATGCGAGCTGATGCCATAAGTAAAATAACGGGATATAATCAAACTAAATTAGAAGAATTAGATAAATTAATTGGTGATTTACAACAAAAGCAAGTAGATTTAAAAAATTATGAAAAAGAATTAAATAATAATATTACAGAATTTGAAAAGAAGATTGATGAACTAGATTCTAATTTATTAGCTTTTGATGAAGACCGAGTTAGTATTGATGAAGATATTGAAATGGTTACGCAAAAGTTAAAATATTTACAAAGTTTAGGTTGCGGAGATAATGAAACATTACAAACTTGCCAAGATAACAATTTTAAAAAACAACATAACTGTAATTTAAATGAATCAATGGATGCTTGTTACAAAAAAATAGAAGCGGAAAGCAAGAAAAATAGTGGTAGTAGTAAAGATTATATTCCGTATGCTGTTGCTAATACAACCTTTTATAAACCAGTTTCTAAAGGTCGAATTTCCAGTGATTTTGGTTACCGAAGTGTCAGTGGGCAATCAAGCAATCACTCTGGTATTGATATAGCTCTTACGGAAGGAACTCCTGTTTATTCCATGATTAATGGTGTTGTTTCCATTATTACTCGCAAATCAAGTTGTGGTGGTAATAAAGTTTATGTAGAAGGAACTGTTAATGGGCAAAAATACACCGTAGTATATCTTCACTTATTATCAATAGATTCTAACATTAAAGTAGGAACTTATGTTACCTATAATACCATTTTAGGTAAATCGGGTGGTGGTTCTACCGCCAAAAGAAATGGTGGTTATGATACTTGTACAACCGGAGCCCATTTACATGTGTCAGTTTCTAAAGGTTATTATGTAAATGATGCCAAATATCGGGCAAATTTAATTCGTCCACCAGGGTTTCCCAAAAAAGGTGCTTGGTTTTATTCAAGAACACAATGGTTTGATTAATTTCAAACCATTTTAATTGACTTAAAAACATAATTTTGATAAATTGATAACGGTGAAAAAAATGCAAGTGGAAAAAATTGTTGTTGGTGAACTTCAAGCAAACTGTTACATAATAACTTATAAAAATGAAAGTATTATTATCGATCCTGGTGCCGAGCCTGAAAAGATTATTGCTTCCGCCCAAGGCAAGAATATTGTAGGGATTTTAATAACTCATAATCATTTTGACCATGTCGGGGCTTTAGAAGAAATAAAGGAATATTTTCATGTTCCTGTTATTAATCATTTTGCTGATTTACAAATTATTTCGACTCCTGGTCATACCAGTGATTCAAAAACATTTTATTTCCCGGGAAATAATTTGATGTTCACCGGAGATTTTATTTTTAAAAATACGATAGGGCGAATGGACTTACCAACAGGGAGTATAATTGATATGCAAAAAAGCTTGGCTATGATTAAAAGTTATCCTCCGAAAACGATAATTTATCCTGGACATGGTGCCAAGACAGTATTAGGTGATGAAATTCCCAACTTTTATTATTACTTAAAATAAACGATGCAAAAGATCGTTTATTTTAATAAGTTTTTTCCGAGTATGCATGACTATAAATAATTGGTTCCATAAATTCAACGTAATTAAGATAAATAATTCGGATTAAATACCAAGTACCACTAACATTGTCTTTAATAATTAAATGGTCTTTTCCCGCTTCTTCGATTATGCCCTCATAAACCTTATTTTGCCAAGCCGAACTATCAGGATAGGAAACATAGGCTTTGACTTTATGTCCCTTGTTTAATCGCAAAATGTTTTCAATATAGCTTTGTTCTTGGGGAATATTTAATTCTGTAACGGACATATTACCTGGTGGCGTTTGATAGTTATTAGCTGGGAAAGTGGGATT
Organism: uncultured Bacilli bacterium; assembly: GCA_947589675.1. Lineage (GTDB taxonomy): Bacteria > Bacillota_I > Bacilli_A > RF39 > UBA660 > Onthocola_B. The sequence goes on from CANQCI010000001.1 coordinate 22,116, forward strand.
TTGATAATAATTACCGTTCAATATTTTCACCTACCTCATTAAAATATATGTTATAAAAGATAATTAATTGCTAAAAAAAAATATTTGATTTATAATGATAATAGGGTAGGTGGCTATGATGGAACAAAATTCGGTGAAATATCTTGTCGTAACCGGCGTTTCCTTTGTTCTCGGGGTCGTGTTATTAGCTTTATGTTATAACTTATTTTTGTTGCCCAATGATTTAGTAGTCTCGGGAATGAGTGGTTTAGGTATTGCTTTAGAAGATTTATGTCATATAAATGCCACAGCTTTTATTTATATTGCTAATATAATTTTATTATTTGTTAGTTTTATTTTCTTGGGGTATGAAAAAACCAAAAATACAATCATTGGCTCCTTGTTATATCCGATAATGATAACTTTTACCGCTCCGATAGCCCAATATATTTTAAAAAATTATCCGATAACTGATACATTGGTTTTAACCTTATTTGCGAGCTTACTTTATGGGATAAGTAATGGACTTATTTATAAATGTGGCTATACAACTGGTGGTAATGATGTTTTAATGCAATTATTGAATAAATATTTTAAAATTCCGGAAAGTAAAGCTTTAGCCATCGTAAATCTTTTAGTAATTATTTTGGGAGCAATAACTTTTGGCTATATGAAAGGAATTTATTCATTATTTATTTTACTTTTATCAACATTTTTTATTGATAAAATAATGTTAGGTATTGCTGATAGTAAATTATTTTATATATATACGAAAGAAGAAAAAAAGATTAAAAAATTAATATTAAATGAAATAAAATCAGGCTTTACTATTTTACCTACAAAAGGGGGATATTCCCACAATAATGGTAGTCTAATTATGTGTGTTGTACCTAATCGTTATTATTATATTTTAAAAGAAAAAATATTGGAGATTGACCCTGATGCTTTTTTTATTGTGGATACTTGTTATGAAGTAAATGGGGGAGTCGTTCAAAAAAAATCGCTTTTATAGATTAATTAAAGGACATGAAGGTTGTCCTTTTTTCGTAGCAAAAATTAACATAATTATTCATTTTTTAATTAGCTTGTGATAAAATCAAATTAGTGATGGATATGAAAAAGATAGTTATATTTGGTGGGGGTTCAGGATTATCCCAATTACTAAAAGGATTAAAATTATTTCCAGTCGAAATTACCGCGGTAGTTACGGTAGCTGATAATGGACAAAGTACAGGACGGTTACGCAAAGAATTAAAAATTCCCGCAGTTGGTGATATTACCAAAGTTATGTTAGCAATGGCTGATATTGATAATAATATTATTGATTTAATGAACTATCGTTTTACCAAATCAAAAACCATTGGCAATCATTCTATTAAAAATTTGCTATTAACTGCTTTGCTTGATTTAAATGGGAGTTTTGATGAAGCTATTCCAGTTTTAGGGAAAATGTTAAATTTAAAAGGCACAGTTTTACCCCTTACCGAGGATAATGTTGATTTAGTGGGGATAACTAGTGATAATAAAAAAATATATGGCGAAGAAGAAATTACTCAATGTGCTAGTAAAATAACAGATTTAAAATATAATAAGGAGATTCGTGTTAATCCCAAAATTTATCAAGCTTTAGATGAATGCGATTTAATTATTTTTGCTTCGGGAAGTCTACTTACAAGTATTATTCCTCATTTAATAGATCAAAATTTGGCAGCGAAAATTAGACAATCTAAAGCTCCGAAGATGTATATTTGTAATTTATTTACCCAACCTGGGGAAACTGATGATTTTACAGTAGCTGACCATTTAGATTTATTAGAAAGTTATTTAGGGAAAGATAGTATAGATGTTATTATTGCTAATAATACTGTTATGAGTAGTAAACTGGCTAGTAAATATGCTGTTGAAGAACAAAAAGACCCTGTGTTATTAGATATGAATGAATTAGAAAATCGGCATGTACTAGTCATAAGTGACCGGTTATTTATGATTGAAGATAATATGTACCGGCATGATTCTTTAAAAACCGCTTATTTAATATTTTCTTATTTAATGGAAGGTAAAAAATAATGACTTTTACCACTAGTCTTAAAGAAGAAATAGCTAATTTAGATTTTAATACTTTAGAAGATAGTTATGAATTAATAGCTTTCTTAAATTGTGTAGCAAAAATAAATAATAATGAAATTATTATTACGTTTGAAAATGCTAAGGTAGCTAGAAGAATATATAAGCAAATTAAAGAAATATATCATGTGAGTCCGAAGATAACAGTGCGAATCCAAAAAAGATTTAAAGTTAAACAAATATATATTTTAAGTATTACTGATAAAGTTAATTTAATCAAAGATTCGATTAGTGTTGGTACCAAAATTGAAGTAGCATCCCTAGTTTCTGATGAAGAAAAGATTGCCTTTATCCGTGGGTGTTTTTTAGCAGTTGGTAATGTATCTAATCCTAGTACAAGTGGTTATCATTTAGAATTTATTTTTAAAAAAGAACGGCTAGCCAAACAAGTATTATCTCTTTTACAATATTTTAATCTAAGTGCAAAGTTAATTAAAAGAGGTTACCGGACTATTTTATATATCAAAGCTGCGGATGATATTAGTATTATGATTCGGATGTTTAAGGCAACTTCTTCGTTATTTTATTTTGAAGATATTCGGATATATCGAGATCATAAGAATATGGTAAATCGGTTAAATAATTGCGAAATAGCTAATCAAGAAAAAACCATTAAAGCTGGGTTAGAACAGCTGGATAAAATAAAGTTATTAAAAGATCATGATTTATTTGATTTATTAGATGATAAAACACAATTAGTGGCTGAATATCGTGAAAAAAATCCTGATTTATCTTATCAAGAACTAGCTGATGTAATAAGCCAGGAAACTAATTACCAAATTGGGAAATCGGGGATTAATCATCATTTTATTAAAATTAATAATTTATTAAAAAAATATGAAAAGAGGTAGAATATGAAAGTTAAATTAGCAGCCCCTTTAGAAGAGGATAGTATAGTCGATGGTGAAGGATTGCGTTGTGTGGTGTGGTTTCAAGGTTGTCCTCACAATTGTTTAGGTTGCCACAATCCTGAAACTCATGATATAAATAAGGGAATAGAAGTAGATTTAGAAGATGTCTTAGAGCAAATCCGAAAATTAGAATTTCAAAATGGACTAACTTTATCAGGCGGAGATCCTTTTATGCAACCTGAGGCAGCCTCAGAAATTGCCAAATATGCTCATGAACTTGGTTTAAATGTTTGGAGTTATACGGGATATTTGTATGAGGATATTTTAAAAGATGAAAAAATGACTGAGCTTTTAAAAAATATTGATGTCTTAATTGATGGTCCATTTGTATTGCAAGAAAAAAGTTTAGCTTGTAAGTTTCGAGGAAGTACTAATCAAAGAGTGATTGATGTAAAAAAGAGTTTAGAAAGTGGTAGAGTGATAAATTATTATGAAGATGGAAGATAATGTAAATTATTGTATTATCAGTAATAAAATTGATGCAAATCTTTTAAATAATTTAGAAGAATATAATATTATTAATGATGATAAAACTTATGAAGAATTACTAAAAATAATTGCTAATTATGTTAATAAGAAAATAGTATTTAATGATATCTTAAGAAAGTTTCGGATTAGAGAACAAAAAACAATTATGGAATTATTGAAATTAAGAAATGTTAATTTTATAAATATAACTAGTGATATTGAAGAAGCATTATATGCCGATTATTTATATGTTTTAGACCAAGATGTATTAGTGATGGAAGGAAAGACTTCGGTGGTTTTAAAGGAAGAAAAGATTCTCAAAAGGATTGGTTATGGTCTACCTTTTGCTACTGACTTAGCTACTCAATTAATTATATATAATGTTTTAGATAAGCCTTATTATGATTTAGAAAGTTTGGTGCATGATTTATGGATTTAACCACTTTAGAAGGAAATATTATTGGTGTTATAAGTGATGAATTTAAAAAAGAAGATTTTGAAGATAAAACTGTGGCTGAAATAATAGGGAATAAAGTAAATCAAGCTTTGCAAATGGTTAATTTAGATTCATTAGTTAAGAATAAAAAATTTCAAGAATTAAGTAGTAGTGATAAAAGTAAAGTTATTTTAGCTAGTAAATTACATCAAAAAGTTATTATATTATATGATTTTACGAAGGGATTAAATCAAAAAGATTTAGCTTTTTATAAAAGATTATTTAAAAAAATAATTTCGTATAATAAAAAAATAGTTTTAGTTAGTAAAGATGCTCGCTTATTTATTAATAATGTGGATAAAATATATGTTATCAACAATCAACAAATAATTTATGAGACTGATAGTATTTTTGATAAAAAAATTTATGAAATTATTGATGCTCCAGGGATAGTTAATTTTTTTTATCAATGTGAGAATATGGGGATTCATTTAGATGAATATACCGACATTAATGAATTAATTAAAGCTATTTATCGGATTAAGACATGAGATATTTTATGGTATTTAGTTATGATGGTAGTAAGTTTCATGGTTTTGAACGACAAAAGGATGTTAAAAGTGTTCAAAAAACAATTGAAGATGGATTAAGTTTATATTTGCATACCAAGATAGTTATTAAAGCATCAGGGCGAACCGATGCCCTAGTTCATGCCCTAAGACAATGTGCTCACTTTGACTATGACCAAAAATTGCCTCATGATTTAAAAGCTAAACTGAATGAATTATTTCAACAGGAAATTATAATTAAAAAAATAAAAAGAGTTGCTGATGATTTTCATGCTCGTTTTAATGTTGTAGCCAAAACTTATCGCTATATTATGAATACTAAACCTAATGAGAAAACATCGGTTTACTACCAAAATATTTATTATCCATTAGATATAAATAAAATGCGGGAAGCTAGTAAGATATTGTTGGGTAAACATGATTTCCGTAATTTTGTTAGTGGTAAAAGAGATAACTATGAAACTATTATTTATAAAATAACTATTAAAAAGAAGCGTAACTTAATTATTTTTGAGTTTATTGGAGCTGGTTTTTACCGGTATATGGTTCGCCACTTAGTTGGAGCATTATATGATGTGGGACGAGGAAAGGTAGAAAAAGAAACTATAAAAAAGATGGTAGATAATCCCGATATTTCTAAAAATCTTACGGTTATGCCCGCGAATGGTCTTTATTTAGTAAATGTAAAATATTAGTATAAAATAAGTTATAATTATTAATAATAATTATGGTGATTAAATTGATTAATCTAAATGAAATAATAACAATTATTGAACGTTCGTTACTTGCTTTATTAACTTTATTTATCATTACCAAGATGTTAGGTAAAAAACAAATTTCCCAATTAACTGTTTATGATTATGTAGTGAGTATTTCGATTGGAAGTATTGCTGCAGATTCGATTATTTCCCTAGATGAACACATGGTAAATGGCTTATTAGCTATTATAATTTTTGGAGTAGTTGCTTTAGCAATTTCATATATTTCGATTAAAAGTGCCACCTTAAATAATATAATTAATGGTAAGCCAACGGTTCTGATGGAAAATGGCGAATTTAATTTTCCTAATTTACGGCAAACCAAAATTCCCATTTATAAATTTTTAGAAGAAAGTCGTCTTAATGGCTATTACGATTTAAATATGATAAATTATGCTATTTTAGAAACAAATGGACGAATAAGTTTTTTACCAAAAGAAGAATATCAAGAAATCAATCCCAAAGATTTAAAACGTGATTTAAAAACCAAGCTTAATAAACAAACCTATAGCATTGAACTAGTCATTGATGGTGTTGTGCAAAAAGAAAATTTAAAAGATTTAGGTAAAGATGAAGAATGGTTAAAAAGTGAATTAAAGAAACAAAAAGTAACTAATGTTGACCAAATTTTATTATTAACTATTGATCAAAATGATAAATTAAAATTATATAAAGAATTAATTTAAGTTAGTTCTTTTTTTAAACTATCTTTTCGTTTTAAAAAAAGTATTGTATAATTAACTTACAATCGAGAATGAAAAGAGGAATTGATGTGAATATAAGTAAAACGTTTGAAAAAATTGCTAATCCTTTAAATATGGAAAGTCTAAATAAACTTATTAAAATTTATGCAACATCTTTTAGTGAGGAGCAATTATTAGACCAATTTTGGCAAATCAATAGTCTTAATATTAAAGATGAACTAATAACAGTTCCAAGTGATTTTGCCATTTTTATGTTTAATCTTTGGCACCAAAGTGTTTTAGAAATGACTAATACTGAATATGAAAAAAAGTACCAAGAAGGAATATTACAACCCGATTTTATTCAAATGCGAGAATGTCTGAAAGGCATTGCTAAAGTTAATACGAACGAACAATTAATTGAAGCTATTACCCAAATAGATAAGATGTGTCCTTATACGTTAGCTAAATATGGTTGGGATAGTTATCAAAAAGAAATAAATTGGCAACATATTAGCAAACACAAAATTCATTTAGGTTCAGATAAGTATCCATTTGCTCGGCATACATTTTATATTAATGTTTTAAAAAGTGAAGATTTATTTTTGTTAAGTAAAGAATTAATTAATAAATATGAACAAGCTAAAATAAATTACTATTTTAAAATTAATTTAAGAAATCAAGATAATTCTTTGGTGATATATGTTAATGATGAATGCCTACCTAAGAATATAAAAATTTTTAAAGCAATAAAAAAAGAAAATCCTGATTTAATAAAAAGAATAGGGCAACCACCAATTTTAACTGGCAAAATTAATAATTGGCTTGGTTATATGGCTATTACAAATAAACTTGGAAAAACACCTATTTTAGAATTTATTGTTAATAATCTAATTGTTCCAACCTTTGATAAATATACCCGAACTTGGATTTATAATAATCGTTATTTACAAATTAAATCAGCTGATAAATCCTATACTTTAGAAGACTTTATTACTTTAAAAGCAACAGATGTTTTAATTGATATTTTAAGACAACAAATTAAAAAAATAGAAAATAAAGGAAATGGTATTAAAGTTATTGATGAACTTGGGTATACACGTGAAGATTTAAATTCCACCTTTTTTAGAGAAAATATTTTTAATATTATAAAACAAAATATGGATACGATGTTAGCTCTTGCTTCCCAAGGAAATATGGCAATCGAACCAGTGCTAATGAAAGTTCGGAATGAAAAAATAATCTGTTTTAAAAAAGAATATTTAGAAAATATTTTAAAACCTTTTGCTTTAAAAATAGTAAGTTATGATAGCAATTATTTAGTTAATATAAATAATAGTATTTTAGATAAAGTGGAAGAATTTGATATATCTAAAAATAATATTTGTTTTAATTGTGATACTTTAGAAAGATTAAAAGTAATTAGTGCTAAAGACTCAAGACTTGAGTTAGCGGGGAATAATTTAGAAAGAGAATCATATCGAAATTTAATGGAAAGAATTAGTGGTTTAGGTGAACTTAAAGATGTTATCAAAGACCAAGAATTACTTAAATCAATCATTGCTTATAATGGTGATAGGCGGTTATTTAGAGCTTTAATCGAGGTTATCAATGATGGCTTAAGTAAAGGTATAATTACAGATGATGATTTAGAGTTATTTACGAATGGTTTTGTTGTTAATGCTTTAATTAATTTAGATGAAACCCTAAGTAAGTTCAGTAATCGTGTTCCTTATCCAGATGAAATGACTGATAAATTAAATTATTTATCATTAATCAAAAGTGCCAAAGCTTATGCCTCTTCCTTTACGGAGCCAATATTTATTCAGGCTTTTAGTAATCATCAAGATAAGTATTTGGCATGGGTAAAAAATAAAAATATCCCTTTAAGAGGTTTTGCGACTGTCGTAAATAAATTAATTAATCAAAAACAAATTGAAGCGGCTAAAGAATATATAAATAGTATGGCTTGTGTTCCCAATTTAAATTACGAAGAAGATAATTCTCAAAAAGCTAATATTTTTATCTTAACTAACAATGGCAACACTAGTTATCAAGAAATGTTAGATCAATTAAATAGTTATGGTACTATTAAAGATATTCTAAGAAGTTCTGATTTTGTTAAAGCAATTATCGCTTATAATGGTGATGGTAAATTTTTTCAAGTATTTATTGATTTAATTAATAAGGGATTACAAAAATCAGAAATAATGCCTTGGGATTTACAAGTATTCACTACGGGAAAAGTAGCTGATGCCATTGTTAATATTGAAGAAACCTGTTTAGTATATGGCAAAAGAAAAAGTTATGCTCAGGAAATGCCGGAAAAGTTAAGCTATTTGGCTTATATTAAAGATGCCGAAGCTTTTGCCGCCAGTTTTACGCATCCTAAAGTTATTCAAGAATTGATTAATAATTATAATATCTATTTAGACAGCTGGGCTAATAATATTGAAATCCCTGTTGGAGGTTATGCGGCTTTTATTAAAGAATTATTGAATAATAATGCAATTGAAATAGTCCAAAGATATTTAAAAAAATTAACAATATAATTAGTGAGATAAATTATGATTTATACTTTTATTAATAACATTGGTTCATATCTTACTGAGATATTTACTCTTTTTTCTATAAAAACATGTCTAAATTTTATAACTACGTTAATTTTTCTTTTTTCCATATTTAGCTTAATTTATTCTTTATATAGTACAAATCCTAATTGCAAAAATTTGCTAAAGGTAAATATAGTTTATATATTATATTCGCTTTTAAGTACTTTTTTCTTCCCCCTTATTTTATCATTAGATATGGGGGTAGATGCTATTTTATTATATTTAATGACTTTTATTTCTGTTATATGTTATATAATATCTATTATAATTTTAGCTAAAAAACACAAAAAAGTGGAAGCCAATTCGTCTCCTAAAACACTTAAAGCAATAATATTTGTTTTAATCCTATTACCAATTATATTGTTTACAGGTAGTTATTTAAAAGAACAATATTTAATAAAAAATAGTGATATTGTTTTAGTTTATTATTCGAGGGGAAATGGAGGATTAGGTGATGGTGGTAATTATGCTTATGCAATTAATGAAAAGTATTGTGAGGAAATAAGCTTAGGAATTACCATTGATGGCTATGATTTAAAAAAATTTTTACCCAAAAAGGCTATAGAAACTACGGATACAGGTAATATTAAAAACTATAATGTAGAGTTAGATGAAGATAGAAAATTTTTAGTATATAAAAATGGCAAATTAATTCATCAAAAAACTAATTTTAAATATTTTAATAATGAATTAAAAAAAGTTTTTTATATAAATAATAGTTAAATAAAATTTTTTGTTAAAAAATAATGAATTTAGGTCGATTTTGTTTGACTTTTGGGGACTTTTACCCTATAATTTTAATCGGTACATTTTTTAATTATGAATATTATTTAGTTGTGGGAAGATTAAATAGTAAACGTAATGGAAGGAATTTAATATGAAAACATTTATGCAAACAAAGGAAAACATTGAAAGAAAATGGTATGTTATTGATGCTGAAGGAAAAACTTTGGGACGTTTAGCTACGAAAGCTGCTCATATCTTACGTGGGAAACATAAACCAATTTATACACCTCACGTTGATTGTGGAGATTACATCATAGTTATCAATGCTGATAAAGTAAAATTAACTGGTAATAAACTAGAAGATAAAAAATACTATAATCATAGTGGATATCCAGGTGGCTTAAGAGAAAGAAATGCTAAAGAAATGCTTCAAAATTATCCAGAAGAAATGGTCGAAAGAGCAATAAAAGGAATGCTTCCTCATAATAGATTAGGAAGAGCTATGGGTAAAAAATTATTTGTTTATAGGGGCAGTGATCATAAGCATGCTGCACAAAAGCCTATAAATTTGGATATTGATTAGGAGGAAACATGAGTAAACAAGTATGGACTGCAACAGGCAGAAGAAAAAGTTCAGTGGCTCAAGTTAGAATGACTGGCGGAACTGGTAATATTGTAGTAAACGGAGTAGATGTAGAAGAATATATGCCATATGCAACATTAGTTATGGATTTAAAACAACCACTTGTTGCTACTAATAACGAAAATCGTTTTGATATTGACATTACAGTTAAAGGTGGCGGTTTTTCTGGACAAACAGGTGCTATACGGTTAGGTATTACGAGAGCTTTATTAAAATTTGATGCTAATACTGATCAAAGTCGTGAAGACAGTTACCGACATATTCTTAAAAATGAAGGATTTATTACTCGGGATCCAAGAGTTAAAGAAAGAAAGAAATATGGTCTTAAAAAAGCTCGTCGGGCTCCACAATTCTCTAAACGTTAATTTCAATGTTGTAAAAGCCTTAGGGCTTTTTTTTAGTGTTTTGCTTTTCTATTATTTTTAGTTTATAATAATTTTAAATTGGCAAAGGAGGTAAAAAAATGCGGCTAAGCGAAGATTGGTTAGATTATGAATGTTTAAGTGCTGGTAATGGGGAAAAATTAGAGAGATGGGGAAAAGTTATTTTAAGAAGACCAGAACCTCAAGCAATGTGGCCGATTAACAAAAATTCCATTTGGAATAAGGTTGATGGCTGTTATTATCGCTTTAAAGATGGAGGAGGGCATTGGGAATTTAAAACAAAACTTCCAGAATTTTGGCAAATTAAATACAAGGATTTAACATTTAAAGTGAGTCCAACTAATTTTAAACATACCGGAATTTTTCCCGAACAAGCTGTGAATTGGGATTTTATGACTGAAAAAATAAAAAGTGCTAAGCGACCAATTAAAGTTTTAAATCTTTTTGCTTATACTGGAGCGGCAACTATGGCTTGTAGCAAAGCTGGGGCTTCGTTAGTAGTCCACGTTGATGCGGCTAAGGGAATGGTAGCATGGGCTAAAGAAAATGCTCAATTATGTGGAATTGAAAATAATAAAATAAGATTTTTAGTGGATGATTGTCTAAAATTTGTGGAAAGAGAAATTAGAAGAGGAAATAAGTACGATGCTATTGTCATGGATCCACCATCTTATGGACGAGGACCTAATAAAGAATTATGGAAGTTAGAAAATAATTTAGAAGATTTAGTAAAAAAATGTTGTGAACTTTTGAGTGATGAACCGTTATTTTTTTTAATTAATGCTTATACCACAGGAATTTCTAGTACGGTTTTATATAATATTTTAACTCTTACCGTCCAAAAAAGATATAAGGGCGTTGTTGACCACGGGGAAATAGGCTTACCAATTAAAGAAAATAATCTTGTGTTGCCTTGTGGTATTTATGGTAGATGGCAAAATGATAAAAATATTATATGAAGATAATCATTTATTAATAATTGAAAAGCCAGTTAATGTTCCCGTTCAAGAAGATGAAAGTCATGATTTAGATTTATTAACCATTTTAAAAAAATATTTAAAAGAAAAATATCAAAAGCCAGGAAATGTATATTTAGGTTTAGTACATCGCTTAGACCGTCCGGTTGGTGGGGTAATGGTACTAGCTAAAACAAGCAAATGTGCCTCTCGTTTGTCCGAACAAATTCGTAATAAAACTTTTCAAAAAGAGTATTATGCAATTCTTGATGGTGATATTAAACCCTCGGAAGGAGTACTTGAGGATTACTTAGTTAAAGATGCAAAAACTAATATGGTTTCAGTAAATTCTTTAGGAAAATATGCCAAACTTCGTTATAAAAAGAAAAAAGTTGTTGATAATTTAAGTCTTATCCACATTTTTTTAGAAACAGGGCGGTCTCATCAAATTAGAGTACAATTTGCTTCACGGGGTTATCCTTTATATGGTGATATGCGTTATAATCAAAAGGCTAAAGTAGGGATGCAAATTGCTTTATGGGCGACAAAGATAACTTTTGCCCATCCAATAACCAAAGAAATTATTTCTTTTAGTTGCCCTTATCCTAAGGTAAGTCCATGGAATAAATTTTAAGAAAGGAGATTTATGAATAAGATATTATTTACAAAAGAAGATATAAAAGTTAAAGTAGATAAAATAAGTTATAAATTAAATTTAGTATTAACTGACGAAGAATTAATTCTTTTAAAAAATGTTAATGAAGAAATAGATTATATGAATTTTTTAGGAGGAAGAGGCGTTCAGTTTCAAGATAATTTAGAAATAGTATTTCAAGAAAAATTAACTAATTTAAAAATTAAATATAAGGAAGGAATAAATAATATTAAGGTAATTAGTTCTAATAATAATTTAGTAATTTATTGTGAAAATTTAAATGAATTTCTAAAGAAATAAGAGAAATGAATAATAATCACAAAAAAATAAAGGGCTAACATATAATTAAATATGAAATATTATTATATAAAAGTATTTTTATTATTTATAATGGTCTTTTCTTGTTTATTTGTGATTAAAGTAAATGCTTCTCTTCCTTTAGCTGGGCGGCTTATAATTGTCGATGTTGGGCATGGGGGATTAGACCCTGGCACAGTGTATCAAGATATTTATGAAAAAGATATTAATTTATTAATTGCAAAAAATTTAGAAATTGAATTAAATAAATTAGGAGCCGGAGTATTGCTTATTCGGGATGGTGATTATGATTTAAGTAGGGGAGTTAAAAATCATCGTAAAAAAACTGATTTTGATAATCGAATTAAAATAATAAATAATAGTGAAGGAGATATGTATCTGTCCATTCATTTAAATTATTTAGAAAATACGGCTTACTATGGAGCTCAAGTTTTTTATAACCAAGAAAATAAAAAGTTAGCTTTGGCAATTCAGGAATATTTAAATGCTAATTTAGATACTAATCGAGAGATTAAAAAAATACCTAGTTCAACTTATATGTATCGAAAGTTAAAAATTCCTGGGGTTTTAATAGAATGTGGATTTTTATCTAACCCTCAAGAACGGAAACTTTTAGTAACCCCAAAATATCAACAAAAATTAGCTAAAACAATTGCTGATTCAATAGTTCATTATTATTACTAAATAATGCTAAATTCACAATTTTTTCACGAACTTTTGACAATAAAGACATTTTATAATTATATATTAATTACGAGATTTGTGATATAATGTTTTCAAAAAGGTGGACTTAGTGTGAAAACAAAAACTTTTAAAACATTAGATGAACAAATTGAAATCTTAATAGAAAAAGGCTTAGTTATTGATGATATCGAAGAAGCTAAGACAATTCTATTAAGGGAAAACTATTTCTTTATCAATGGCTATCGCCATCTATTTATGCAACCAGATTCGAATAGATTTATTGAAGGTACTAATTTTCGAGAACTTCATGCTATGTTTTATTTTGATCGTCAGCTAAGAAATATTATTTTTAAACATATTTTAATATTTGAAAATAATTTAAAAAGTATATTAGCTTATGTAATGAGTAAAAATCATGGTTTTAAAGAAAATAATTATTTAAATACAAATAATTTTGTAAGAGATTCAAGGAAAATTAGACAAATTAATGATTTGATTCGCAAAATGAAAAGGCAGATTAGCGTTAATGGTAAACAACATACAGCAACAGCACACTACTTAAATAATTATGGCTACATTCCTCTTTGGGTTGTGGTTAAAGTCTTATCCTTTGGGATAGTGGGTGAATTATATACAGTACTCCAGTATCAAGATCAAAAAGAAATAGCCGATGTATTTGCAATTGATATTTATAGTATGGTAGAATATTTACCAATCCTAGCTAATTATCGGAATTTATGTGCTCACGAAGATATTTGTTATATTAATAAAACTCAGAAATTTATTGAAGATACTAAATATCATCGACTTTTAAATATTCCTAAGGATAGTGATGGAGAATTTATCTTTGGTAAAAACGATTTATTTGCATTAGTAATTATTTTCAAATTTGTTTTAAGTAAGGAGAATTTCAATGCTTTCTTAGATGAAGTAAGTTATGAAATAGATTATTTAAGTGGACGGTTAAAAACTATTACGATTAATAATGTTTTAGAAGAAATGGGATTTCCAGAAAATTATAAAAATATAGAGAGGGTATGAAAATGGAAAACAATGATTATGGAACAAAAAGGGAAGTTACTAGTTTTGGAAAGTATATAATAATATTTTTTATTGGTTGCTTAGTTATGTATTTAATTGTTTATATGTTTCCAATGACAGTTACTGAGGAAGTAACAAAAGTAAAAAAGGATGTAACGGTGACCGAAACAGGAATTGCTGATGCTGTTGAAAAAGTATATGATGCCGTGGTGGTTGTATCGACTTATAAAGATAGTAGATATGCCGCTTCGGGTTCTGGTTTTGTCTATGCTAAAGATAAAAATACTTATCATATCTTAACTAATTATCATGTAATTGAAGGTGGAGATAAAGTTACAGTTACATTTACCGATGGTGATGTGGTAGAAACTAAGATAAGTGGTTATGATGAATATGCGGATATTGCAGTTTTAACTGTAACAAGTGATAAAGAACTTGCTGTTGCCGAAATTGGTAGCAGTGAAGATGCCAGAGTTGGAGATACCGCCTTTGCGGTTGGAGCTCCTTTGGATAGTGTTTATTCGTGGACAGTTTCCCGGGGTATTTTATCCGGAAAGGACAGAATGGTAGAAGTTTCAATTGGAAATAGTTCCACAAGTGATTATGTAATGAAAGTTCTTCAAACAGATGCTTCTATTAACTCTGGTAACAGTGGTGGCCCACTTTGTAATTCCAATGGACAAATAATTGGTATTACTTCCTTAAAACTTGTTAGTAGTGGAGTTGAAGGAATGGGTTTTGCAATTCCTATTGAATCAGCGATTACGAAAGCTAATCAAATTTTAGATGGCAAAGTAATTGAACAACCTTTTTTAGGCGTATCAATGTATGATTTATCCCAAGCTTACTATACACCTCAATATTATCGAATCATTCAAGAATCTGGTCTTTCTAGTGGGGTTATTGTTACTGATGTTGAAAAAGATAGCCCAGCTGATAAAGGCGGACTTGAAGCTGGTGATATTATAATTAAATTAGGTGATGATGAAGTAAGTAGTATAGCTTATTTAAGATATTATTTATTCCAATATAGTGTTGGTGATAAAGTAAAAGTTACAGTTAACCGTGAAGGTAAAGAAAAAACTGTTGAAATTACTTTAGGTTCCAAAAAACAAACTAGTTAGAAATTAAGCCTCGTTCTTTAAAAGGAATGAGGTTTATTTAAATTAAATTTTGTTTTTATGATATAATTAAGTTGGTGATAGATATATGGTCTGGAAAAGAATTGGGGCGTATTTTATTGATATTTTATTTGTGATGTTATTAATTGAAATGCTTGCCCAAATTAGATTTTTAAATCCTAGTTTTGATAAATATTTAGATGTTTCAAATGAATATAACGAAGCCTTAATGGATAGTTATGAAAATGATAAAAACATTAGTATTATGAATGATGAAAAGCTTGGTAATTTATTTTATAAAATTCAAAGGTATAGCATAAGTAATACCGTGGCTGAGATTGTCGTATTCTTACTTTATTTTGGCGTTTTCCAATGGTGGAATAACGGGCAAACTTTAGGAAAAAAATTATTTAAATTAAAAATAGTAAACAATAAAGAAAAGAAAGTTAATTTAGGTATCCTGTTACTTCGAACAATATTTATTTATAGTTTATATTTAGAACTTATTTTTATAATTTTGTTATTTTATTTAAAGCCTTTAACTTATGTTCATGTTTATTATACAATTGGGGCTTTTTCCTCCGCAATAATGTATTTATGTTTATTATTTATTATTTTAAGAAAAGATTACCTTGGTTTACATGATTTACTTTTTAAAACTAAGGTTATAATGGAAAAAGATAGTATTCAAGCTTAAATACTATCTTTTTTAAGTCCTCGACCTTTTCCTAAAATTTCCATAGGTATTTTAGGAACGGTTGTATAATCATCTATCCAAATATTATAGTTTTCTTTTAACATATTAACCATATTAATGTAAGTGTCAATAGCTTTTTCATATTCTTTAGTTTTAATATACTGATAACTTGGAATTAAAAAATTATGGAAAAGAAATGATGCTTTTTGTTTGGCATCTGTGTCATTTTCTAATACAGCACTTATCTGTGGTCCAACAATATCATACTCATATAAAATAGGTAAATATTGAGCGTTAACTTTTAGATAAGTATCTCGGAAATTTCTTAATGTATTTAAAAGCTCACAATCATCACTATAGCCCAATATATTACAAACAATGGTCGTAATGTAACAGCCAGCTCGTTCATAGCCCTTATAATAATTATTTTTAGTATCCTTTTTGAAATAAGAACAAGCATCATCACTTCGATAGCGATATCCTTTTAAAACATTGCATCTGTATCTTCCAAAAAAGTCACTGTCTTCCCGACTTAAGTGGTCACAGTCTTCACATTTCATTAAATTTATCCCCCTTTTTTTGATAGTTTTATATTATACAATAAAAATTATTTTTGTCAAATAGCAGAATTTTAGCATAATTTAGCAGAGTTTAGTTATTTTGATAAAAAAATTGTTTTTTTATTAGTAATATATGGTAAAATAGATTTTAAGGAAGTGAAAGATATGGCAATAAAAAAAGAAGAAATTACCTTAAAAAATACGAAGCAAGAAATATTAGATGCTTTAAATGAAGCTTTGGAAAGAGAAAAGACTAATGCCCAAATAAAGTCTAACCCCGAACAAGAAGAAACAGTACGCAAAGCTCAAGTTGCTGTTGCAGAAACCAAGAAGAATGTGGAAGCTAATATTTTTTCGGCGGAGTTAATTAATAAATTTAATAATTTAGAATTAGCTATCAAGACCGAAGAAGAAAAATTAAAAAACTTATATGATATAGATAAAGAATTATTAAATTTAACCCTTATTATGAACACGGGAAAAGATACTTTATTAGAATTTGAAAAAAATAATGAAATTCAAAAACAAAAATTAAATGAACAAATAAAGTTATTAGAAGATGAATATAAGAAGAAAGTTGAAGATTTAGAAAAAGAATATCAATTAAAAAGTGCTTCTTTAAAAACGGAACGAGAAAGAGAAATTGAAGAATATAATTATAAAACTAAAAGAGAACGGGAATTAGCTAATAATGAATGGGAAGATGAAAAGAAAGTTAGAGAAAATAATTTAAAAATAAAAGAAGAAGAAACCAAGAAATTATTAGATGAAGCTCAAGAAAAAGCTAAGTATTTAGCTGATTTAGAAAAACAAGTAGCTAACTTTTCCAAAGATTTGGAAAATGAATATACCAAAGGGAAAGATGATGCTAGGGCAGTATTAGAAAAAGAACATAATTATGAAATTGAAATGCTAAAAAAAGATTTTCAAAGTATTATTGACCGGCAAAAAGACAAAATTGATTCTTTAAATGAAGAATTAAAAAAAGCTAATGATATCAATAATTCTTTACAAGAAAAGATGGATAAAGCCTATGTTGAATTAAAAGAATTAGCTACAAAAACAGTCGAAGCTAATGGTGGTTTAAAAATTATAAGTAATAATCAACCAGATAATAAGTAATATTTTAAGAAGTTGCTTGAATATATTCAACGCTTCTTTTTTTATTTTAAGTTGCTTGCCTAATTCTTAATCTTGCTTTATAATTTAGGTACTGAAGGGATTTGACGTAATATAACTTTTGGAGGATTATTATGAAAGTTTTAAAAGAACCAGGGGCAAATAATAAAAGATTTAATAAAGTTAATTTATTTAAAGTTATTAAATGGCCACTTATGATTTTAATATTAGTATTAGTTTTTTGGTCTGGCACTAAATTATCTGAAAAATTTGAACATGATGAAAAAGCTCTTAGTTATGGTTTTAAAGACATGGGTTTTCTTATAACGCAAGAATGGTATGGTTGTATTTTAGAAGATAGTAAAGTTGATCGAAGTTTCTTTGATTTATTTACCATCCCTTTAACGGAAAGTAGACAAATATTTAGTATTGATTTTGAAGTTTTTGCAGGAGTTGAATTTGAAGATATCAATTATACTATTGATCATAAAAAGAAAGAAATTAATGTTTCCCTCCCACATGCGATAATTCAAAATACTTCCCCAGTAGCTGATTCAATGAAAGTCTATCTTGATTCAGAAAGTTGGTTTTCCCGAATAGATTTAGAAAGTAATGAAAAAGCTCGCCAATCTATGCAAAAAAATGCGGAACAATTAGCTCTTGATTCGGGCATTTTGGAAAAAGCAGAAAATAATGCGGAAAAACTAATTACTAATATGATAAAAGGCAATGGCGAATGTGCGAAAAATGCCTGTATAGATTATAATTTTGAATTTAATTATGAATAGGTGATAGGATGAAAGATGGAAATATTATATTTAAAATAATTGGGGTAATACTTATCTTAATAGTTATACTTTATATTATTTTAATGTTAACTAAATAGGTGAGTTATGAATAATAGTGAAAGATTTGAAAAAATATTTATCGATTTTGAAGTAGAAACTAAAAAGAAATTATCTAATAAAGAATTACCGTTAGAAAAGTGTATAACTATTTTAAAAGATAAACGTTATAATCCTTATTTTCGGGAGTATGATTTTATTGAGTTTTGCCGTACTATTAGAAATATTAAATTTCATAGTAATGATGATATATATTTTTATCTAACGGATGAAACTATTAA
Source organism: uncultured Bacilli bacterium (assembly GCA_947589675.1). Lineage (GTDB taxonomy): Bacteria > Bacillota_I > Bacilli_A > RF39 > UBA660 > Onthocola_B. Next base: position 40,685 of record CANQCI010000001.1, read on the forward strand.
GAAGCTAGAGGATATATTAGAAGAAGTTAGGCATCCTTTTACGGTCTTAAGTAAGAGTGTTAGAGATAATATATATAAAGCGACCTTGAGTTCTAGTGTTAAAGAAGTAATGCAAGAAATGAATAAACATAATTATACGCACATTCCTATTTATGATGATAAGAACCATAAATTAATGGGGATATTTAGTGAATATTCTTTATATGAATATATTTTAAATAATGAAATGGTTTTAATAGATAATAAAACTAATTTTGCCCAAATTATCGATTATATTAAAGTAGATAAAGTTAAGGAAAGAGTTCTTTTTGAAGCAAGAAATGCTTTATATGATGATGTTGTTAATAAATTTATTAAAAAATATAAAGAAAAAAATAAGTTAGAATGTATAATGATTACTGAAAATGGTAAGGATGATGAAAAAGTAATAGGGATTCTTACCATATGGGATATTATAGGAAAAATGTAATTATAGGAAGAGAGATGTAGAAAATGGCTGATGATTATAAAAAATATGAAGAAGATGTTAAAAAAATAACTAAGAAAAATGAAAGGTATTTAAAGGCTTTTGAAAACTGGCTTGTAGATAAAAATTTAAGTGAGAAAACTATCAGAAACCATGTCGAAAATGCTGATTTGTATATTAATAATTATTTAACTTATTATGATGCCAATAAAATGGAAGAGGGAACATCGATGGTATATTCTTTTTTGGATGATTGGTTTATAAGAAAGTGTTTATGGTCATCTGTTGCTTCTATTAAAGCAACTGCGGCAAGTATTAAAAAGTTTTATCAATGTATGTGTGAACTTGGGTTTGTTAAAAAAGATGATTACGATATGTTATGCCATGTAATTAAAGAAAATATGGACGTTTTCATAGATTCATATGAGGAATTTTATGGTGATGATGAAGACGACTTTTGGTTTTGATAAATGATAGAAAGGTGGGTTTAATTTGATTTATATAACTGGGGATACCCATAGGGATTTTCAAAGATTATATAATAATCCTTTTAAAAAAGATGATATGTTAATTATTCTTGGTGATGCAGGTATTAATTATTATTTAAATGAAGATGATAGGAAAGTTAAAGACCAATTAAACAAGTTAAATATAAAACTTTTTTGTATCCAAGGAAATCATGAAGAAAGACCAGAAAATATTGCAACATATAAAGAAAAAGATATGTTTGGAGGAAAAGTATTTGTTGAAGATGATTATCCTAATTTAATTTTTGCCAAAAATGGTGAGATGTATAATTTGGATGGGCAAAGTGTCTTAGTTATTGGCGGGGCTTATTCGATTGATAAAAATTATCGCTTAATGTATGGTTATGAATGGTTTAAAGATGAACAATTAAGTGAAGATGAGAAAGAATTTATTTTAAATAAATATGCGGGGAAGCATGTGGATATTATTTTATCGCACACTTGTCCTCGGAAGTATGAGCCAACTGAGGTATTTATGAGCGGGGTTGATCAAACCAAAGTTGATAAAAGTATGGAAGATTTTTTAGATAAAGTAGAAGAAAATATTGATTATAATAAATGGTACTGTGGGCATTATCATACCGAAAAACAAATTGCGAAAATTGAGTTTATGTTTGGGAGAATTAAAGTATTTAATAAAGATGAGTTTTATCCCAAATATGCTGAAAATGGTTATGAAATTATCAGGGACTATTGTCATCAAGAAGATGTTATGGCAAAAGACGTTATTTGTTGTCCGGTGTGTAAGTCCCAAAATATAGTTATTCAAAAAGGCAATGGTTTTAAAATTAATGGAGCTGATTATATTGCTTTAATTTGTCATGATTGTCAGAAGATTTATGGCTTTAGTGATGTTAAATATTATCCTAGTTGTCCTAAAGAATTATAAGAGGTAAAATATGAAATATGAAAAATATTTAATAAAAAAGGAAAAGTTGATTTATTGTCTTCATTACAAGCACTAGATAAAAAATTACTTAAAGAAAAATTAGAAGAATATGATGTTAGGGATATAAATGAATTAAAAGATTTTATTTTAGAAGATTTTGAATTTTGTTTAGATTCATCTAAAGGTGATATAATGACAAGACTCTATTTTGAAAGATTATTAGACCATGAAAATTCTGAATGGATGTCCGCATATGGGGATGATATTGAGAATCTTAACGTTTTTATTTATGAGAATGGAGATTATATTTCTTACTATATTCCCACAGAGATTAAGAAAATAACGAAAAAAATATTAGGATTATAACTAAAAATAAGACTGAGTATAAAGAAAAATTGTATTTACTCTTAGAATTAAGAATTTTGAAATTTAAAAATTATCAAGTATTTACCTAAAATAGTAACTATGATATAATAGGACAAATATTTATAAATATATAAAGGAAATATTATGAAGAAGTTTTTAGAAAATTATAAATTTACAGATTGTTTTGAGAGTAATATACTTTCTCGTGGGGAAAGATATTACCAAGAAAATAGAATTTTAGATATATGGTATCAAGATAATAATGTTTATGCTTATGTTGATGGTTCCCAAATTTATAAAATTGGCTTAAAAATTATTGATGGGGAAATCAATGACTGCTATTGTTCTTGCCCTTATTCAGAACATGGCGAATATATGTGCAAACACCTTGCCGCTGTTTTATATTATCTAGCTGAAAATATGATTCCCGAATTGGAAATGGATAATAAAAATAATAAAAGAGTAGATAATGAATCTATGAAACTCAATAAAATTTTTGATGATATGCAATATGAACTAGATACAATAAGTGATAGTGATGGTTTTGTAAATTATTATAATGGTAAATATTTTGTAGATTTAATAGAAAATATTTCAGATAAAATAGAAAGTTTTATTGAAGCAGAAAACTATAATGATGCCTTTTTATTAATAAAACATACTTATTATTTTATAAAAGATACAAGCATGGATGGTTCGAATGGCGAATATCAGGATTCATTTCGCAAATTGAGTGAGGCAGCTAGCCAATTATTATATGAAGAAAATTATTATCAAAATTATTTAGAATGGGCAAATGATGTTGCTGAGAATGATGATTTAGATGATTTTTCTGATGCTCCTTTGTATGCTTTTATTCTTTATGTTCATGATAAAAGTTCTGCTCAAAAAGTAGTTGAAATTTTAGATAATTGTTCTCTATCATATGGTATTTTTATTAATAATGTAATAGATCGCATATTATTAGTTCATGATTATATTGGTACAGACGAAGCTATAAAATTATGTTATCAAAATATTGATACTTTTAGAGTAAAAGATAAGTTAATTGAATATTTAGAAGAAGAAAATAGAATAGATGAAATGATAAAACTACAAAAAGATGATATAAAAAATTCTCCACATAATAAGGCGGATTATGATTAAATAATTAACTTATATTAAGAAAATAATATGTCTGATGAAAAAGAAGAAATACTATCTGAGGTTATAATAGAAAACAATGATTATATGTCTGAATAGTGATTTAATATCCCAAACAAAGTCTAATATTTATTGTAAAAGACTTTTTAAAGAAGAAATAATGAAAGTTTTAAATAATGAAAATAAAGTGAAGTTTGCTAATTTAATTAGTAATAAAAGGGTAAAAATAATAAACTGAAAGTAAGGAAGTAAATATGGATTATGATAAATATGTAGTAAAAAGTGATAAAGAAGATTTATTATCTTCATTAAAAGCTTTAGATAAAACAATAATTAAGGAAAAGTTAAAAGAATATGAAGTTGATAACATATATAAATTAAAAGATGCTATTTTAAATAAGTTTGAATTATGGGCAAATTCCTCAAAAGACAATATTTTTGCAAAATTGTATTTTAAAAGATTAATGGAATATGAAAATTATCATTGGACTTCGACATTTGGTGATGAAGTAGAATTACTTTTTGTTTTTCTTTATGATGATGATCATTCATACTATGTTCCAACTGAGATAAAAGAAATAATTAATAAGGTATTTAAAATTGAACAAGTTGAAGAGTATTGGGAAGAACAAAATTTAATGTTAAATCTTGATGAAATGCAAGTTAAAGATTTAAAGGAAATGGGCAAGTTTTTACAAATTGATAAATTAAGCAATAAGTCTAAAATAGAACTTTGTATGATAATATATCGTGCTCTTACTAATCAAGATAAATTAACAGATTTAATTGGAAGATTTACCACTAAAGAATTTGATTTGCTAAAATTGTTAATGAAAAATTGTGGAAGAGTTGAAGTTGATGGAGATAGAGAGGAACAAAATTTTTTGTGTGAATCAGGATTAGGGCTATTACTTAAAGAAGTTGATGGAGATAGATACTATTTTTGTATATTTAAGGCTAGTTATGATGTTATTAAAAAAATAGATTTAGAATCTCTTCAAAAAAAAGTAGAGGATAATACCAAGTTATATGATTTAGTTAGAGCTATGGTTGAATTATATGGAGTAGTTTCTAAAGAAGATGTGGAATATTGCTATAATTTTTATTATGGTAATGGAAATAATTTAGATGTTCCTTTTGATTTTTTATTACCTCATAACAGAGATGATAATATATGTATATTATCTAAAAAAGATAATTTATATTTTATTCATAAAGACTTAAATGAAGAATCATTAGATATCATAAACAATATTATAGAAAAACATGAGTATATAAACAGAAAACCAATTAAATTAAAAGATTTATTAAAATATTCTAATGATGATTATTATGAAAGAACAGAAGCTAAGAATAAATTAAAGAAATATTTAAAAAAGCAAAATATAAAACCAGAAATTATTGAAATAATTATTAAGATACTTTCTCGTATATATAGAATGAGTGATAGAAGTGAAATTGAAGATTCAGTTAAAGTGCTTCATGATTTTAGAGTAGAAGTAAATAAAAAAAATATTCAAGAAATCATCGGTTATTTAACAGAAATATATGATAATACTAGAGTATGGGAAAATAATGGCTGGACATTTAATGAGATGAAAAATAGTTAAAAAATTAATAATAAATTATATAAAAAACAACCTATAATTCATAATTGGTTGTTTTTATTAATTTAAATATCTAGTTTTTCATATCTTGAGTAGTTGTTATCTGTTACCCAAATATTTACAGGACAATTATGGTGTTCTTTTAAATATTTTATATAATCAGCAATAGTATATGTATCTAGCCATTCTTGATTATAGTTATTGGCTGGATTTTTTTCGTTAATTTTTTCTAAATTTTCTTTAAATTTTTTATAAGAATAAATGGTGGCTTTTTTATTATCTTTTGAAACTGCATAAAATACTTTCTTATCTAAAATATTGGTATCTTTAATTTCCTTGAAGATATTTGTAACTAAATTTTTGTTTTCTGGTTTACTATACCCGCAGATAATATCATAGCTTATGGCAAAATCACTCCCTAATTTTTGAGCTAAATCTTCGATATCTATGTCGTATTCTTTTTTAATTCCGTAGTATTTTAAAATTTCATAACGATTTTTGACAATCTCAGCAAATTCGTTTTTAAAATAGTGATTTTTGTCTAAACCATTTGCCATATCTAATAAATGTTTATGAATACCATTGGTTCCCCCGATAACACCATCATCAATTTTTAATTCAATAAATTTAACTTTTTTATGTTCAAAATCAATAAATATATTATCAATACGTCCTTTTTTATTTTCCCGACTTCTTCCATTTTCAGGTATTGTTTCATCTTGGTTGTTTTCTTCATCAATTTCTTGTTCACTTTCTTTTTTTAAGTCTTTATTTGAAGCATAGAAAGTAAATTCCATTTCAAAAGGTATATCATTTTTCGTAAAAGGAGAAAGGGAAGCTTGAGCCATATCTTTTCTTCCTATTTTTGTTGCCATTTTGGAAACTAAAGTTTGTTGAAAACTTTTTTCGCTATCAGTTCGAGTTTTAGCAAAGTCATTATCATAGTTACCTGCAAGTCCGGCGTAAATTTCAGCTCTTCTGGTCATAATATCCATTAAAGTATCAAAAGAAGTGCTATAATCAAATGCCGTTTCTTTTAGTCTAAAATTTACTTGTAAAGATTGAAAACCAGTTGGTTCTTTTGTTTTTAGATACTCATCATTTTCTTTTTTTAATTTAAAACCAGTTTGGGTATAACAAAGTAATTTTAATTTAAAAGCTTTTTCTAAATCAATACTTTCTTCTTTGTTTATTGTTAAACAATAGCCTTTAGCTTCACCTTTATTTCTTGGGAAATATTCTGTAAAGTCATCGATTGGGACAATTGCTTGCAAATTTTCTTTAATTCGTTGGGCATTTTTTAGTTTATCTACTCCTTTTTCACTTGTTGAAAAAGGTAATTTAAATTTATTACTGGCATATTCTAATTTAAAACCAATTGTCTTTAATGATTCATAATCATCGTTTACTTTTTGGTATGGTTTAATTTCGGTTATTTTATTTGCACAGGCTAACTCCATTAAATCATCGGCGTTGGTGTAATTAGGCAAGAACAATGAAACATTTAATATAATAGCCCCATTATAAAAATCAAATAATTTTACTCCTTTATAATAAACTTTAACTTCTGGCTTTTCTTTGGTGCCCCTGATTCTTAAACATATGTTATTTTTATCTTTTGATGGATTATAAAAATAATTAAAAAAATGGGTTGCTTTTTCTTTATTATCCATGCTTACTTCGACATCTTCATTTTCTTTAACTAATATTACATTATCAAGGACATTTACTAGTTCTTCTGGTTTAGTTGTATGAATGGGAATAACTTTTTGAGCCTTTAGACTATTAAGTAAAGCAATTGTTTGGCGATCAGCATGACCTGATGTATGTAAATCAACAATCTCCTTGATGCCATATTTTTTAATTTCGTCTAAAAAGTTTTGCATATCTTCCTTTTCTTTATAACCACTCCACATAGAATAAATTAGACAGGCATTTGTAATATATCCTTTGGAAGCAAGCTTTTGAATTGCTTCTAACATGGAAGCTTTTATTAGAAAACAATATTTTTTATTTTGATAAGCCTTTTGTTTTGCACATCTACGAAGATTATTCACATACTTTTGTTTAAATTCTAAACTCTTTCTTAAATATTTGGAAATTACCCATACATATACATCGTCATTATCATATGGATTAGGAATAGTAGCATCTTTTAAACGAACAGCTAAATTGGCTGTAAACAAATCTTCAATAAAAGTTTTTCCTGTCGTTTTAGTGACTTGATAAAAACCTTTTAAACGATCGATATTAGTGGATGATTGTAAGATAAAAACTTGATCATACTTCTTAAAATATTCCTTAGCTCTGATCATTAAATGTTCTTCCGTTTCGTTGACAACTTCTGGGCGACTTAAGGAAGTCCCCTCAGTTATAAGCATATCTACATGACCAATGGCTTTTAAGGTGGGCTTGAAATCCTTACCATTTAAACCATTATTACGAAAGTCGCCAGTATGAAGGATTCTTTTGCCATCCGCTTCGATTAAAATCATGGCGGAGTGATAAGCGGAATGATCGACAAAGTAGGGGGTAATTCGCATATCTTTAATTGTAATAGTTTTATTAAAAGGCATATCTAAGGTATTAAAACGGATACTTTTGGAGGTAAAAACTGATAATAATGTATATATTTTTTTCGAAATATCTTCAACATAAACCGGAATATCATCTAATATATAGTGAATTAAACCAATATGATCCCCATGACTATGGGTGATAAAGACCGCATCATACGTTTTATCCCCAGTTGTTAAACCATCAATCTTCGGATTTTTGATTCTTTTTGTGGCATTATCATCCGGTAAATCTTCCCCAAAATCAATAATAATTCGTGTTCCTTGATTACTGGTAATTTCGGTAATACAACCACCAATTTGGTTGGTACCTTTTAAAATTCTAACTTTCATTTTTACATCTCCCATTCTTTTTTAATGAATAATATACCAAGCATTTCTTTTAAAATCATAGCCGATATTTTTATAAATTTTATTATAATCATGCATATAACGTTCGACACTTCTAAGGGTAAGCGAAAACTTTTTAGCAATTTCCTTAGTCGTAACTATATCCTTCTTTTTTAAATAAAGATGGATTTTTTCTAAAGATGCTTTTTTGTTTTTGGATAGTTTTATTTTTTTACTATTTAAAAGATATTTATAATAAAGTTCAAGGATAGAGTCATCATCAGGATATTCTTGATTAACGAAATAAATATTACTATATTTTAAATGATAAAAATTTAGCTTTTTTTCATCCTCGGTAAGTATATAGACAAATTGAAAGTGATTAAATAGTTTACGATATTTTTTATCGATTTCCATAATCTCTTTTAAGGGTAACTTATCTTCGCCGATAATCAGTAGAAACCCTTGTTTCCTTTTTAAATCTTCCAGTTTATCAACTTTCTTTATATACGGAAAATGGAAATGATTTTCCTTAGTAAATTCATCTAGTTCTCTTTTATCGATTAAAGAATAATATAGGGAACCACAAAGATAAACGTTTCGTGACATTTGGGCTAAATCACTATCTTTAGGATAAATTTCAAATACTTTTAAAGGATAAGATTGTGCATCAATTTCCTGTAGTAATTCTTGTTGTCTTCTCAAAATATAAAAATATTCAGTCTTTTCATAATCACAAACTATTTTTAAAACTTTAGGTTCAATTTTTAAAAAAATAATAAAATCACAATCAACAATTTGGGTACTAAATAAAGGCTTTCCTTTTTCAATTTTGATTTGTTCTTCCATTCTTTTTCGTTCATTATCTGTTACATACCATTTTTCAATTGCCCCAAATTCTTTAATTAGTAATTCATCTAAGACATGATTATAAAGTTTTCCCATAGCCATAAATTGATAAATCTTTTGGATGGAAGTTTCACTGGCTGATAATACTAAAACTTTTTTATCTTGATTTTCTAAAAGAATTTTTTTTAACCGATTTAACTTTTCATTCATATTTTTCTCCAAAGAAACATCTGTTACTATATATTTATTATAGCATGTCTTGATAATAATGAGGTTAAAAATTTTTCATAGTTAAATGATTAATAGAACTTACTTGCCAATTGGTGAAATTATATTTTTTAAATCCTTTTTCATTCATAAATAAGATAATTTGGGCATTATATCTTTTACTATATTTTTCAATGGTATTTTTTAGACATTTAAAACTTTTGGTAGTATTTTTTAATAAATCTTCTAAACTATCAATAATAATCATTTGATATTCATTATCAAAATCAAAGATAATATCAACCCAGTCTTGTTCGGGAAATACTTTAGAACTACTAATAACTATATTAGCATGTCTAACTTTTTCTAAAGCTAAAATAAAATCTTGGACATTTATTTTTTGTTCTTTTAAAGCATTGGTTTTAGCTCCCACGGGAAACATATAGCTTTCTATTACTTGAAAATTAATTTTCGAAAGATGCGAGATTAAACGATTAACGTAATAGGAAGTACGTAACAAAAAAGATTGCATATAAATAGTTTTTTGTTCTTTGATACCATATAAATCGAGAATATTAATAAGGAGAGGAATCCTTTCTTTAGGATTCCTGCTATAAATTAAAGATATACGTTCATTCATAGCTCATCATCAATTTTCAACACCTTATCTGTTTTTGAATCTAACTCAATCAAAAAAGTTTGCTCAAATAAATTAAGGCTAACTGTTAATGATTCTTTATTAACATTTGATACTTTCCCCACCATATCTTTAAAAGCACCATTTAATATTTGCACTTTATCATCTTTCTTAATATCTTCAAAAGCTGTGAACTCTTTTGGAATTTCTTCTTTCTTAGTGATTGTTCTTTCTTTAAGATAAGGTCGTAAATCAAATGGTTGGGGTTTTACTTCTGGGACATCTAATCCATAAAAATATTTATTGATACAAAATATTTCAAAATCTCTTGTTTGATTGGCTAGGGCTACATCATAATCATAAAATTCGAAGACATAATCAATATATTCATCAAGTCCTTCCATGTTTTTGTTTGCTCTTAATGCCTTACATTGGGTAATGATATCTTCATTTTCCTTGAGTAAATCATTTAATTCATCGGGGTTATAATGATATTTTTTTGAGTAACTAGCCATCGGCAATTTTGGTAAGGGGGCTTTTACTTTGGCAACTTCTAGTCCATAAAAGTACTTCACAATACAATATAAGATATATTTAAATTCCAAATCGTCCTCATGATGCATTGCCATATAAATTAATCGGTTAATATATTGTCTTACTCCTTTCTTCCGATAATTCTTTTTTAATTCAAGCATTTGTTCAATAATGTTATCTTTTGACCTAATGATGTTGGCTACCTCCTTCGTTGCTCTAATAGAATACATGTCTATTTTCTCCTTTCTTAAGAAACATTATAGCATAGCATTTTTATATTTCTTTTAAACGACAATTTTATTTTGCATATTTTGCCTAATTTATAGATATTAAGTGAAAAATTTGTAATTGTAAAAATTAGAAAATTTGCTAATTATTATTTATAGAATATCATAATGTAAATAAAATGATAAATTTTAATATATTTTGTATAATTAGCTTTTAGTTATGATACAATATTTTTAAATAAAATAATGATAGGAGATTAACTTATGGATAATGAAAACATGAATAATAAAATAATTATTAATGGAATAGAATATGAAATTGTAGCTTATTTAAAAAATGAGAATGGAAATTACTTAGTTTATACAGATGGAAAAATATTAGAAAGTAATAATGTTGCTCTTTATGTAAATTTAGTAGTTATAGAAAATGGTGAATTTAAATTAGAAAGTATTGATGATACAGAAGTTTCCAATGTTATTGAATTATTGAAAGAGAGGTTAAAATAATGATTATATCATCTAGATTGGTAGAATTAATGAATTATAAAGATTTTTTAGAATATGAAATTAGACTTCGAGAAACTATTAGACCTTTTGATTTTGTGTATTTAAACGGCAGGGCTAATAAGACATTAGGAACATTAAAAGCTGCTTTAGTTGAGATGGAAAATATTTTAGTTAATATTGAACAAATCACTAAATTAAGTAATATGTTAAATGATGTAAAAAAAATAAAACCTTTACAACAAGAATTAGAACAAAATAGGAAAGCTAAAGAAGCTGTTAAAAATATTGATACTATTAGTAATGATGTAAGGAAAGATTTAAACGGGTTACAAGAACAATTTTTTACTCAACTACAATATTGTTATGACTTGAAAAATAAAGTTGCTCAACAAATTGTTGATTATGAAGAAAGAAAAAACTATGATAAAAAAACTGAAGAGTTTGCTTCTTTAGCTCGCAATTCTTTAGTAAATAAAGGAAGGGTTCCTTTTCAACAAGAAACCTTGCTGCAAGATGCAAATGAAAAAGTAAAAGAACATGATGAAAAAGCAACTACAATAGATAAAGATTATGCCTTTTTAAGTAGTCACGAAAATACTTTAGATAGAGCTCTAAATGCTTTGGAGGATATTTTAAAAACTCCAGCTACTTTTTCGGAAAGACAAAATGTTGGGTTACAAACTAAAATTAAAAAGGAAGTAGCCAACATAAAAAAAGCCTTACCACCTAAAGTTATTTTGGTTTCAAAAGAGTCATTGAGTAAATTAAGAGAATCTGATCAATTAACCAATGATTTAAGATTTATTCAAGCTTTATTACAAAATCCCCCAACTTTAGTCAATAGAAGTTATTGGGAATATAATGCTCGAATAGATAAAATTAGAAATTTATTAGATCAAGCTTTACAATTTGAAGAAAAAAGAAAATCTAATATTGAACAAGAACGCAATACAATAGCCAAAAAAGAAAAGTTTGCTACCGATGCGGTTAATAAATATGCTAATATTTTAAATGATAATCAAATAACTCAACAATCGCAAATTCATATTGAAAATGGTCAATTTGATTTACAAGCTGAAAATGAAAGATTAAAATTGGCACGTGATGAAGCCTATAGAAATGGTGATTACGAAAAAGCTCGAAGTATTCAAGAAACCATATCTGCTAACGAAAAAACTATCGCGGGAATAATGAGTAAAAGTGCTGTTACCACATTACCTTTAGAGTATACGGATATGAAACAAAAATTAAAGAATATGAGTTTTTTATATCAAAATGATGATTCGCAAACTTTATCAAATGAAGGAAGACCGAGATAATGTCCCAAAAACAAGATGTATTTAATTCTTTTATGGATGAGTTTGTTAAACTAGACATAAGTCAAAAGAACCACGAAATAATTGAAAAACAAAAATTAATAATAGCTTTTTTATTTAAGTATGCTACGGAACATGGAATAAAATATGAATCTATAAAAAGTAAAGAAATTAATGATATTATGGAAAATAAGGGAACTAATGAAGACTATTTAGAGGCTATGATGGTTTATACTCATAATATTGAAGAATTAATTGGACTTATTTTAAATCGAGGAAATTATAAATAAAAACAACCTATCATATGCGAAGATGGTTGTTTTTGTTCTTTCGTTACAGTTCAGTCAGATAAATACAGGGATTGAGGGACATTTTTAGTATAAAAATAATGTTTTTTAGCAAAAATTCAGTCAATATTTATAATTTTTGCTCTAAAAAGAGAATTTGATACTTTATTAAAAATATCTATTATTCCCATTAATTACAATGGTTTATTTATATTTTTAATTCCTTGACTGAACTGTAACGTTCTTTCATTTGAATAGGTGAATAAGTATTTAAAATGAATTTAATTTATGATATATTATGTTTAGCAAAGATTTATTTAGAAAGGACAATAATATATGAAAAAAGATACTTATGTAAATTATATAAAATATACTTTAAGCACCTATAATAAAGCAAATAAGAGAGAATTAATAAAGTTATATAAAGATGCTAATTTAGTAAAGGAAAAAAATGCTTATCCAACTATATTTGATGATGATTTAGTGGATATAGATTATACTAATATGGATAATACTATTATTGATTGTATAAAAAAGCATGATGAGGCAATTGAAATATATGAAAAATATCAATTTACAAAAGCATATAAATATGCCGTTTTATTTAAATGTTCTGATTTTGAAAAATTGTTATTAAAAATAGATGAAATCGCTGAATATGAATATAATAATACCAATGTAAAACTATTTGATGAATTACAGCAGCCCACTAAAATAATATATAATAATGACAGTATATTATTGTTTAATAAAAAGTTTGAAGCTGTACACCCTCAAACTGGGGAAGAATTATTATTACATTATCCATTATTAGCCATAGTTCACAAAGAAAGTAAACTTGTTGAATTTAGATTTGATACAATAAAAAGGCTGTTTACTGATGGAGATAGAGACCAAAATATATATGTGAAATTGATTGATGAATTAATAAATTATTTTAAAACAACGTTCGACAGTGATTTGTTGGCTATTAATTTAGATTTTATGATTGAAATAACAAAGGAGGAATCTAATAAAAATATTAAATTATTATCGCAATACATGTTTTTAAAAGATGGTGGTAAAGCCCAATTAACAGTGGGCAATAATGAAGAATATGTGTTACCAATTATAGGAGAATTAAAAAACATAATCAATGAATTAAGAGAAGAACTAGACAAAAATGTCAAAATTAAAGACGCTTTAGAACAGTTTGTATATGAAAAAGAAGAAACGACAGATTATCCTTGGATTGAAGTTTTATTTTTGGATGAAGAGGGAATAAAAACTAGAAATAATCATGTAAAATTTACATTTAACTATATGAACAGAAATTATTGCTTAATAACATATTATTATAATGATACATTAATTGAAATGGAGAGGATGAATAATGTCACAAGATTTATTGGAAAAAATATTGAAAGACAAAATTGATTTAAATCTTGATGAAGCGATAAAATTTTTAATGAAATTTAAAAAAAATGAATATATTTATCCAAGTACAATTAAAAGAAATTTAAAGATAGATGATAAAAAAGTTTATGAGGTATTAACACTATTGGAAAATGCTGGTATTATAAAAATGTATTATGAATTTTTTTGCTACAATTGTAATAATTCAAAAGGTTTGTATACCTATTTTAATGAATTAAACGATGAATTAGTTTGTGATTATTGTGAGAATAAACTAAATAGTAATGATAATATTAAAATAGTGTATAAGGTGATTAAATAAGCATGAATGATATAGATAGTATAACAACGGCGTTTAAAAATTTGGGTAATGAAATATCTTATAAAAAAATATGCGAATTTACCGATAATCAAAGAAAAGAATATAAAATTCTTTTAGCTAATTTAGAAAAAGTAAATTCAACAAAACAATCATCAAGCGAAAAAGGAAAGGCACTTGAAGATATTGCTTCATTTGTTTTAAAAACAAGCAATATTTTTGATGTGTATCAGAATATATTGACTTCAACAAATGAATTAGACCAATTAGTTAGAACTAATAATAAAGGTAAAATTTTATTTTCGAATGGGATAATTGATAAAAGACTAAAAAGTTTTATATGTGAATGTAAAAATCATAAAGAAAAAATTTCTGTAACTTATGTTGGTAAGATATGCAGTTTATTATCTACAACAAAAAATAAAATTTGTATTTTATTTTCTTACTATGGAGTTTCTGGTAAAGAATGGAAAGATTCTGTTGGATTAATAAAAAAGTTTTATTTGTCAAAAGAAAATGAAGAAGATAGATATTGTATAATAGATTTTAATATAAAAGATTTTATAAGTATAGAAAAAGGTAACAATATTCTTCAAATTATAGAAGATAAAATTTTGGCTTTACAAAATGATACTAATTACATATATTTGTTAAGTCCACATGAATCGGAAAAGAAAGTATTAGAATTACAAGAAATATAATCGGATATATTTCTTTTTTTATTGACTGAAATATTTTTCTTCCCTTATAAGCCAAAATATGTTAAGATAGAAAAATTAAAAAGGGGGAAAACTGGTGAAAATTTATGATAAGCTAATAAATAGAATTAGTGAAACAAAATATTTAAATGCCGAAAATTCCTATCGCTATCGACCCATTATGCGGGTATTTTATAATCATTATATTAAGTTAGAATATTGGCTTTATAAAGAAGATATTTATAATGAATTAAAAGATAATGCCATATTTAGTGAGTATACTTTAGATGATTGCGAACGAGATTTAGATATATTAACTGAATGGTTAAGTTTAACAAGACTTCAAGATACCAAAAATGCTTTATCACTTCCAGAATTTAAAAATAAAAAATTTCGTTATCAAATGACTGAGTATGCTACCGAGATTGAAAGATTAGTCATATCTTTAGAAGAATTGGAAATCAAGGCTTCTTCATTGGAACCTAAATTGTTTGATCGCTTAAAAGATACAATTGCTAAATTAGAAAATACTATTTCTTTAAGTCCTGATGAAGTTAACGAAATATGGAATGATTTAAATGATAATTTTACAAAACTAAATGAAAGTTATCAAGATTTCTTAAAGAAATTTAATGAACCTAAAACTGAGGAGTTATTTCAAGGAGAAGCATTTTTAAAATATAAAACGGAAATAATAAGTTATTTAAGAAATTTTATTCAAAGTTATCAACAAAATATAAATAAGATAAAATATAGTATAAACAAAATTGATGAAGAAATAAAATTAGATTTTATCAATAAATTAGTAAGATATAATGAACAAAATCCCTTATTAAATCAAAATTTTGATTTTGGTTATTTTAAAGAATTAAATTTTGATAAACTAACTAATATTTTGAAATGGTTTGTTAGTAATGATTCTACCTTAAGTGAAGGTCAAAAATTAATGGATACAACCGATAATATTATTGTTTCTCTTACCAAGTATGCCAATTCTTTAATTGAACTGCGAGGGAATATGACTAGCCGCAAGGAGGAATATAAACATCTTTGTCAACAATTTGATAAAATAAGTAACATGGATGAAGCTCATAGACTTGCTGCGGTTATCTTAGGTATAAGTAATGTTAGACATTTTTTAGGAAATTCTAATATTACGACTGATACAATTGTAAATACTTATGATAATCCACCTCTGGAAATAATTTTATCATCAAGAACCAAAAAACGAAAAGAAAAGATTGATTTAAAACCTATTGAAGATAAAACGCTGGCGAAAAGAAAAATTTTAGAGGAATATCGTTTAGAGCAAGAAAAAAATAAAGAAATATTAAAGAGTTTGATAAAGAATAAAAAAATAATTTTAGAAAATGAGAGACAATTAACGAAAATTGAACGCCGGTATATTCAAAAATTATTAGCATCATCGCTAACACATAAAGAAACGGAATTTGGGCTAAGTTATAAAATCAAGAAAAAAGAGGGAACATGTAAAATAGTATCGGAGGATGGAATATTTTATATGCCAAGTTTAGATATAGAATTTATGGGGGATATATGATAGATAAACATACAAAAGAATTAGAATATTTATTAAATAATTTTTGGTGTCTTAAAGATCAAAATCCTAGCTTATATTGGGAAATAAAAAATAATTTAGATTATTATAAAGACTTTGTCCAAACGAAATTAGGAAGTGTGCTTATTGTTAACGATCGTTTAATAAAATTAGAAAAGATTCCCACTATTCCTAAGGCTTATATGGGAATTAATGCTTTTGGGCAACCTTTAGAATATGTTCTTTTATTTCTTATTTTATTATTTTTAGAAGATAAACCAAAATCTAAACAATTTATTCTTTCTAATTTAATTGATTTTATTGATAATACGGCAAGAGGATTAGAGCTTGATCATTTACCGGATTGGAATATATATCAACATCGGAAATGTTTAGTTAATGTGATGCATCATTTGGAAGATATGGGGATTATTAAGGTAGTTGACGAAATCTATAATTTTTCGGAGGATAAACAGGCTGAGGGGTTATATGAATCAACTGGGATATCAAATTATTATATTCGCAGATTTCAAAATAATATTTTAAATTATGAAACAATTGAAGATTATTTAAATGATGAATATACTAAGTATACCGATAAGGATATAAAAAGAATGAAAATTTATCGAAATTTATTATATTCACTCGTTATTTATCCAGAAGAGTTAACGGAGTTTGAATGGGATTACTTACGCAAATTTCGGGGAACTATAAGTAATGAATTAAGTAAATATACGGATGGGGAATTAGAAATCACTAAAAATATGGCATTACTTTTATTTCCTATGGAAGGACGTCAAAGTTATGATTTTCCTAATTCTAAAGCTATATGTGATATTATTTTATTAATTAATAATTATCTTTTAGAATTAGTAGATAAAGGGGAATTACAATTAAATCAACAAGAAATAATTGTTATATCAGAAGAATATTTCAAAAGAATTATTAAAGAAGTTAGAAATGAATCAGGTTTATATTTTAGTAAATATTATAAAGATTTATCTTTTACTAGTTTTTATCAAGATATAGTAGAATGTATGCAGGAATATGATTTTCTGAAAATAAATGATTTAGAAGTTAAAATATATCCTATGGTTTCAAAATTAATTGGGTATATACCGCAAGATCCTTTACAACAATTAGATTTATTTGGGGGTAATTATGAATAGATATAAAGTAACAAAAATTGGTTTATTAAATTTTTGGTTATATGATGAAGAAGAATATGATTTTTATGGAGGAAAGTTAATTTTAAGAGGAGCAAATGGCAGTGGAAAGTCTGTTACCATGCAATCTTTTATTCCTTTGATTTTAGATGGCAATAAAAGTCCTGAGCGATTAGATCCATTTGGTTCTAAAGAACGAAAAATTGAGGATTATGTTTTAGGAATTGATGATTATTTACAAAAAGAAGAATCGACAGCTTATTTATACATGGAAACTTATAATTCTTCTTTAAATAAATATTTAACGATTGGTTTAGGTTTTCGAGGCAGAAAAGGTCGTCCTGTGGAATCTTGGGGTTTTGCCCTAAAAGATGGTGCCCGAATAGGACATGATTTTTATTTATATAAAGACCCTGTTAATAAGATTCCTATTAGCAAAAATGAATTAAAAAGTCGGCTAGGAACCATAAATGAATTTTGGGATAATATGAAAGATTATAAAGCTATGGTTAATCGGCTTCTTTTTGGTTTTCCTAATTTAGATGCCTATGACGAGTTTATTAAACTTCTTTTACAATTACGAAGTAATAAATTATCAAAAGATTTTAAACCAACTAATTTAATTAATGTTTTAAATTCTGTGCTACAGCCTTTAACAGAAGAAGATTTACGCCCTTTAGCCGAGGCTATTGAACAAATGAATAAAACCAAAATAGACATTGAGTTATTAGAAAAAAGTCAAAAATCAGTGCATGATTTTTTGAAAGTATATAATAATTATAATGAATCTATTCTTTTAGATAAAACTCGTCGTTATAAAGAAGTTCAAGATTTTTATAATAATTTATTGAATGATATAAAGATAAAAAATAACTTTTTAAAAGAATGTTCTACTAATTTAGAAAATAATAAAAAACGTTTTAATAAAGTTATCGAGGATATCGAGGTTAATAAAGAGAAGAAAGAACAATTAGATGATAGTGATTTAAAACAAAAAATTGAATCATTAGCATCTTTAGAAGACAATATTAAAAATCTGGCAAATAAAATCGAGGAATTAGAGCAAAAAAATGATACTTTGCAACAAGATAAGTTAGCTTTAAATAATAAAATTTCCACAAGTGAAGATGAAATATATAAATTAAGAAAAGAAATAAAAGAAGTTTTAATTGATTTAAAAGATTTAAGTAATGATGCTTATAGTGGAAAATTAGTTAATTATGTGGAAATGCTTGAAAATGATTTATTTAGTGTTTCAATAGATGATTTATTAATTTCTTTAAAAAACTATAAGGAAAAAGTAACTAAGGTTTTAAAACTATTAGAAGAGGAAAATGATATTAATTTAGAAAGTGAAAAGCAAAGAATTGAATTTGCCAAATTAACTCAAGAATATCAAGAATTAGAAAAACAAATTATGTTAGCTCAAAAGAATTTGACCGAGGCTATAATGGCATGGCAAGAAGATTTTATTAATAAGGAACATAACAATAATTATTTAAAATTAACCGATTATGTTAAAAAGCAAATTTTGGAATTAATGAATGATTATACCAAGGCAAATTTTGAAAAAGTTGTAAATATTTATAAAGATTATGCTCAAGATTTAATAAATGGCGTTATCAAAGAAAATTTAATATTGCAAAATAAAATAGATTCAAAGAAGTTAGAATTAAGCACTTTAGAAGAGGAATATCATAAATTAGAAAATCAAGATGATTTAGAAATTCCCTCTTTAAATAAAGATATTGCTGAAATTTTAAAGAATAACAAAATAGAAAATATTCCTTTATATAAATGTTTAGAATTTAAAAATAATATTTCTGATACGGAAAAGAATAATATTGAATCTTTATTACTAGATTTAAATATTTTAAATGCTTTAGTTATTAAACCAGAAGACATAGACAAATTAGATAATATTAAAACGCCAATTATTTATTTAACTAAATCAACAAAGAAAAAAGATAATATCTTAAAATATTTTAATATTGTAATTCCCAATGGTTCTTCTATTAAAGAAAGTTATTTAAAAGAAATTTTAGAATCTATTAGTATCAATCCCGATGACCTGGTGGCAATTGATCCTAAGGGGAAAGCCAAAATGGATATGCTTAATTTTCTTCCTGATTATACTTATAAACAAAAGTTTATTGGCTTTTTAAAAAGATTAGAATTAAAAAAGAAACAATTAGCCGAATTACAAGAAAAAATTACCTTAAATAAGGAAGAAATTAATAATATCAATAGTTTAATTGTTAGTAATGAAAATAAAATAGAAATTTTAAGAAAAGAACAAAATAATATCCCAAATAATGATTTTATAAAAGGAATAGAGAATAATATTGAAGATTTAAAACGTAATTTAAATTGGACAGATAAAAAACAAAAAGAAGTTGAAGAAAGTTTAAAAATAATAGATAATAATTTGAAAAAAGTTAAAACCGAAATTATGAATAATAAGGAAGGTTTAGTAATTCCTTTAAATATTGTTACTTATCAACAAACTTTAACTGTTTTAAATAATATTAATGAAATTGTGCAAAGTTTTCATGTTACATTAAAATCTTTAGATAATAAATTAGAAATTCAAAAAAGTTATCAAGAACGCTTAGAAGATGTTACGAATAATATTGAATATTCTTTAGATGAACAACGAGAAAAAAATAAAGAATTACAAGTAATTAAAGCGAAAAAAGCTACGATTGAAGAGATATTAGAAACTAAAGAATTTAAGGAACAAAAAAATCAACTTTTAGAAATTGAAAAAAACTTACATGATTTAACCTTAGAAAAAGATAGTTTAATTAAGGATATTGCTAAATTAGAAAATGAACTTGAACATCAACAAGAAAAAATAAATGAATTAAATAATTTAAAAGAAAAAAAGGAAAAAGAAGCTAATGCTTATCAAGATATATTTTTAAGAGAATATAAATTAGGTTATGTTTATCAAGAAGATATTACGAATATAAGTGATACTGTTAAAAGAATTATAAATGCGGGTAAAGATAAAAAAGAAATTGATTTAAATTCGTTAGCAAATAGTTTTTTTACAGCTTATAATAAATATTCTTTAGAATTAAATGATTATTATTTTCAAATAATTACTATCTTTGAGGATTATGAAATAGAAGATAAAAATATAGCGAAAATTTATCAAGAAAATAAAAGAATAGATATAACAACCTTGTATCAAGGAATAAAATTAAATATCTTTGAATTAAAAGAAAAAATAGATAATGATATTTTAGCCAATAAAGATTTAATTAATGAACAAGATAGACGGTTGTTTGAAGAAATATTATTAAATACGGTTGGGGAAAAAATAAGAAATAAAATTAATGATTCTAATGAATGGATTAAAAAAATAAATGATATTATTGCGGAGATGCAAAAAGAAAGTGCCCTTAGTTTTAAATTAGTTTGGAAAAGCATTAATGCCGAAAGTGAAGATGAGATTGATACCAAAGAATTAGTGCGAATCTTAAAAATGGATCCCCATATGTTAAAAGAAGTTGATGCCGAAAAATTAACTAATCATTTTCGCAGTAAAATTAAAAAAGCCGAAGAGTTATATCAAGATTCATATGCTTCTTTTACCAAAATTATTGAAGAAATTTTAGATTATCGTTCGTGGTTTACTTTTCAATTATGTTATCAAAGAAAAGGAAATGAATTTAAAGAATTAACTGATAAAACCTTTGCTAAGTTTAGTGGGGGTGAAAGAGCGAAGAGTATGTATATTCCTTTGTTTGCCAGTGTATATGCTAAGTTATTTATGGCTAGGAGTGATTCTTTAAGATTAATTGCTTTAGATGAAGCTTTTGCGGGAGTAGATGAAGAAAATATTCGGGAAATGTTTGGTATTTTAAAAAAATTAGATTTAGATTTTATTATCAATTCCCAAGTTTTATGGGGCGATTATGATACAATTGACGATTTATCTATGTGTGAATTAATAAAGCCTCCCAATTCTTTAGCAGTTTCTGTTGAAAGATATCGCTGGAATGGTAAATATAAAGAAATAATTGTTGATAGAAAAAAATATAATGAGGAACATAATGCATAGTTATACCAAATATTTTAAAGAACAAATCGGTTTTAAAAGATTTATGGAAGCTTTATATCAAAAATATCTTTCTTTAGGTAAAATAACCGGAAAAATATCTTTAGAAAGACTTACCAAGGAAGAAGCTCATGTTTTATCGAAACTTTTTGGCTATAATTATCAAGAAGCAACGGATTTTAAAATTAGTGTTTTAACTTTTACTAAAGTTATGGCAGCCTCTAAATATGAAGATTTTGATTTAAATACTTTAGTCGAAGAATATTTAGGGGTTAAATTAGTTTCTAAAAAAGAAACAAAAGAAAAAGAAAGAGAAGAAGAAAGGGCATTTTACCAAAATATATTAGACGAAAGTAAAGCTAGTAAATGGTTATTAAATGTAATTGAAACCAAAGAAAATCCTTATTCTTCTCTGCATAAAAGATATTTAAAAGAAAAAGAGTTATTGAAAAAGGAGTTAGTAAATGTATTAGCTTTACTAAATAACTTACCGAAAGAAAGAACTTTAATTTCGATTTATGCTGCCAACATTACCATGGATCCTCATTATTTAGATTTAGATAATAATCATTGTCTGTTGTTTTTCTCCGGCTTAGCTTATTTTAGTCACTGTTCTTATCCTTTAACTAGGGAAGATAAAATAAAATTATTATCTTTAAATAATATAGAAATAGATAATTTATCTAATTTTGTCATAACGTATAATTTGCATACTAATAGAGAATATTTAAATAACTTTTATCAAACAAAAGAACCTGTTATTTTGAATATTCAAAATATTTTAAATATTGATTATATAGAGGGAATAAATCAAAAAATAATAATTGTGGAAAACCCGTCAATATTAAATGAAATTATAGCACGAAAGATGAATGTAAGTGTTATAGTTTCTGGGGGATTTGCCAATACAGCTGTTTATTTACTTTTAGATAAAATCAATAATAATCAATTATTTTATAATGGGGATTTTGATCCCGAAGGATTACTTATTGCTCAAAAATTAAAAGAAAAATATCCTAATTTACAATTATTTTGTTATCAAAAAGAAGATTATGAAGCATCATTTTCCAAAAATGAAATTAGTAATGCGAGAATTAATAAATTAAAAGGTATAAAAGAAAAAGATTTAATGGTTATAAGTAATTTAATTAAAACTAAAAAGAATGTTGCTTATCAAGAAAATAATAAAGAAAGAATTATGGAATTTATTAAAAAATTATATTGGTAAGATTGATAAAATACTATGGCTATCAACCAGTACTACCATTGGAATTGATAGCCTTTTTTTAATTATAACTTAAGTGATTTTGGAAATAAATAAAATTAAGAAACAATAACAAAATAATATTATAGTAATGCTGGTGTTATTGTTAGCAAGAGGTACTTATTTAGGATTTGCCCAATATTTTGTTGATAATTTGAAATATTATCCAATGAATATTCTATAAATAAAGATGAGTATTTAGTAAATATATTTGAAATATCTAGTTTTGATTTTGAATTTGAAATTTTAGATAATAATTTGTTAGAATATTTAAAAAGTAAACAAAATGTTGTATTATAAGCGTAAATAAATAATTTTTAATGTTGATTATTTATTTAGGATTTATTATGTATTATATATAATAATCCACAAGTAATATGTTATAATGAATATAGTATAGTAGGTGATTAGGTGAATAAGAAAAAAGAAGAAATAACTAGAAAAGATTTAAAAAAAGATTTTTTAAAACAATCGATAATCAGAATAGATTATGATTATATGTTCGATGAATATATAGAAGAAACTATGAAAAAAATTGATGATTTTTTGGGTGATAAAGGATATACTATAAAAAATAATTTTATGTCTAAATTTGGGCTAAAAGTAGATATTGATAAGTTGAATGATGACGTAAACACTAATATAATGGATACCATAAATGTAGAATCAGACAAAAGAGAGAAGTTTTTTTCGTTTGTTAATGAGAACAAAAATATAAGGATTGATATTACTCGAGAATATTCGGCTATTACTGTCGAATACGTTGAACATATTCATTTTGATGAGATTTATGATATTTTTAATGAGATAGTTAAGGAATTACGAAATGCAAGAAGAAATCTGCAAATTAAAAGATTAGGATTAAGGAAAATTAATATTTTTATGATGAAAGATATTTCTAAAATAAATAATTTTTTTGAAGAAAATACTTTCAATTACTCTGATAAAAATCTATCATCATATCAATTTATTGGTAAGAACTCTTTAGTTAATTATAAATGTGGGGATTATCTTGTAAATCAAATAGCAAATATTGCCCAAGGATATTTGCAAACAGATGATTCTTCTCAACTTTTGTATCAATTAGTACTTGATTTTGATATTTATATTGAAAATCTTACCAATCAAGAAATATTAAAAGATATGAATGATAAACTGTTTGAAATATATAAAAATTCTTTGACAGAAAGTTTTTTAAATGAATTATTAATTGAAAATTTTAATAATGAGGAGATTTTTAAATTATGATTTTTACAATGAATAATGCCGGAGTAACGACAAATGAAATTTATAATAAAACGAAAATAGTTCTTTCACAATCTGTGAATAATTCTAATTATAATTCTAAAATAAATAGTAAAGTTTTTAAACCGGTAACAAGTATTTCATTTTCCTTAAGTTCATCAAACAAAAATGTTAACTATAAAAAGGTAAAACAAACTAAAAATGGATAATAGTTTTTTTCTCAAAAATAATTTAATAGTACGTATATATACAGTAGGATTTAATCCAGAAGGGGAATCAATCTTATTTACAATAAATGATGGTGATTACATTTTATTTTCGGGATTAATTGATTGCTTCATTCCTGAAAGTAATTATTTATTAAAATTATTTGTTGATTTAAAAATAAAGAAATTGAATTACTTGTGTATAACTCATCCAGATTTTGATCACTGTATTGGCATTCAAAATATTATTGCAAAAATAGATAAAAATACGAAAATAGTGGTACCTAGTAAAATATTTGACTTTATGGATCAATATGATTCACGAGTTAAGGAATCTTTAGAAGTTTTAAGAAAATTATTAAGCATGAACTCAAATAATAAAAGAAAACCAATTTTTAATACAGTAAGTGATAATTGTGATGTAGTTGATAATTGGAATTTTATTGATAGCCGAGGTAAGATTAGCGAGCTTAAAATTAAGACTATCACACCCATCGCAAATATTATTGAACGATATGCATACAAGCAATCTATGCAAGATATTAAAATTGAACATAACTATTTTTCAATCATTAACCTTATTCAAATTGGTGATGTTAAAATATTATTAACTGGTGATGCAATGAACGATAGCATAAAGGAAGCGTTTAATAATCTTACAAAATTTGGAAGTGAGTTTTTTAATTCTAAAATAGATTTTGTAAAAATACCCCACCATACTTCTATTGGTTCAAATTTATTATTGAGTAAAATAAAAGAAAATGAAAAAGGAATTGGGGTTTCGGTAACAACTGTTTTTAAAAGTAGTAATTTGCCAAACTATGCTTTATTTACAGATTATAATGCTTATTCTGATATTTCTTTTTGTACCTGTTCGGAAAAATCAGAAATAGGGAAAAAAGGTATAGTATTATATGAAGCCGATATTACTAGTTCCCAAAAAAGAGTATATCTTGCTGGTGCTGCAGTAAATTTTAAAAATTATAAAATGGAAATTATCCATTAATGTATATGAATTATTACTGTATCAACCCATTATTAAATATAGTCTTTTAATTTACTTTTGATGTTGTTGATGTTATACTTTATTTATAGTAGGTGATAAGATGGAAGATAGCGATTTAAAACAATTAGAACAACAAGAAGATATGGTTATAGGTAATTTTGAAATTCCTATCGATAAAATGACTACAATATCTTTAACTGAAAAAGAAGTAAAACAGGCAAATGCAGCAAAACAAAGATATGATAAAATGGCTGTTGTTCGTGATCAAATGGGAAAAACAGCTAAAACTAGTTCTTTGTTATTTGGCTATAATAAAAAAGGAATAAAACTTGCTGATGGTGATTATATAAGTGCCCCAGAATTATCCTAAGCTATTATAGAAGCTGTTGCTAATTTAAAAGAAGGTACTAAGGTTGTAAGTCGTAAAGGAAAAACACTTAATCCTGATGATTTATTAGCAACAGTAAAAGAAGCTGCTGGTGCTATTATTGTAACCGAAAAAATGCCGAATGGTAATCAATATCGTTGGAGTGTTAAAGGAGCCGAAAGTGGACCTACTGTTAGTAAAGGTATTGCAATGGTAGGTAATAAAATAGCATTAAAAAACGGCGATTATTTAAGTGCTGATGAAATACTTAAAGCTTTAAGTGATTATGTTATTGTGGAGAAAAAGGATAAACCAATCCCGCCCATCCCGCCAATTCCTCAACCGCCGTCAGTACCGCCAACACCGCCAGTACCTCCGGTGCCACCAGAACCTCCAGTGTCCATAGAGCCGCCGGAACCAACAGTCAATACTGTACATACTGTGCGAGTTGTTCGTAAGTATAGAAACCGTTTGTCTGCATGGTTAGCAACTCTTGCTGTTTCATTATTTTTAATTAGTGGAGTGGGAAAAGCGAGTAGCAAGTCAACTATTGACGTTCCCAAAAATGTAACAGATGAACTAGTACAAATAGTTACAAGTGAAAATTTGGACTACGATATTAATAAGATAGACTATGAAGGATTAACTTCTGAGCAAGCTATATTAAAGCAAGTGTTATCACATATGAATATGGGAGATTATGCAAAAGTAGAAGATGGCGATGTTTTAACAACAATGGGGGACTTAACTGGAACTGCTAAAGAAATGGGTAAAGAGTTTGCTCTAGAAGGAAAACAAGCTGGGGATTATGCTATCACAGGTATAGCTGTTGTTCATGATGGTAAAGTAATTGATTATATTGAATCATTTAATTTAGAAGATACCTCAACAAATCTAGGCGATTATGTAATGAATGTTTGTAATAAACATGGTTTATCTTTTGGTGATATAAAATTAAATGTTCATATGGGTAGTAATACAGAGGTTACACGTTTAGGTTGGATAGATGGATCAGCAATTTTTGAAAATCCCGAATTAACCGAACAAGCTATGCAAGAGATTGTAAATAAAGGATCATCTTATCAAGGAACTATTGAAGATTTTAAAGGGAATTTTATTACGTTAGATAATGGTGCTACAATTAATATTAGGGATAATATGGGTAATTTATTACAATCGGGTACGCATGTTATTGGTAGTGATGGTGGAGAATACATTATATCGGATTTATCGATAGAGCAAAAAAGAGATAATAATCCTGAGGCAACTCATCCAATTATGCCGGAAGAAGAAATGTCTGAGAGTACGAAAATTACTTGGCGTATTCAAGACTGTAAAGTGGCGGTTGCCATTGCCCCTTTAGTGGGAGCTTTAGCTGCATCAGTTGCAACGAAAAAGAAAAATGATGAAGAAAATAAAAATCCCCAATTTTATAAATTTGAAGATGAACCAGAATATAAAAAATTTCGTGATGATTTTATTCGTAATGGTGAAGAGTATCGTAAAAAGTCTAGCTTTGGCAAAATGGTAAAACGGATTTTCTATCGTAAAGAAACAGATGTTATGCAAAATCTTACTGAGGAACAAGTACGTGAGTTATATAAAATTATACATAGTTTAAATACTAGTGATTATCATTATCAAAGTACGGATCATATAATAATGCGTGATGGATATATCATCGCCGAAAAAGTTGATGGTACTATTATTGATATAACGGATACAGTTATGCCATATATAGCTAATATAGGATCAATTAATAGGGTAGATGCAGAAGGTCGATTAGAAGGGGAAGAAGATGGAACTAAACACAGATAAAGAATTTGATATGTATGTAGAATCATATAAGAAATTGCCTTTAATTGAAAAAAAGAAAATAATTGAAAAAGAATTTAAAGAAATAATAAGTACTTTTTATGGTTTAATTAATTGTCATAATGTTAATCCTAAAGTATTATTTAATCGAGAAATATTAGATTTAAACAAAGAAGAGTTTACTGAGGATGATTTTGCTGAAGCTGTCTTTGTATACATAAATGCAATTAAAGAATTAATTGGTAATTATGTTGACATTGTTGAAAGGAATGAATAATATGGAGAAATTACAATTTGGAGAAACAGCTGTCTTAGAAGATGGTAAAGAATATGTTTGCTTTTGTGAACTAGAAGATAATGGTAATAGTTATGTTTATTTAGTAACAGCTAGTAAGCCTGTGGAAGTATGTTTTGCCAAGCAAAGATTAGAAAATGATAATCTTGTATTAGATTTGGTTTCTAATCAAAATGAAAAAGAGCATCTTTTAGCCTTATTCCAAGAAAAGATGGGAAGTTATATTGGTTAATATATATTTGTAAAATAAAAAATGATATTCAAAAGAAATGAGTATCAGTTTTTTTATGGAATAAAATATCTCATTAATAATACTTTATTTATTATAAAATACATAACCTTTTATGGTTAATTCTTGGGTACTGATTTTTTTTCTTTGTCTAAATTTTGGGGTACAGTTCATAAAAGAAATTTTAATATTTTAAAGTATTAATTATAAAAGTATGATACAATGATATTATCAATGATTTATTAGGAGTTATGCATTATGAAAGTATTGTTAAATGTAACCTTGGGTGAAATTGCAAATAAAATTAATAGACAAATTGAAGTAGATGAAAATATAAGTTTAAGAGACTTATGTGAATATATAATTGTTTCTATGAATGGAAGTAAAATTCCTATTTATGAATTTGTAGATGGTAATATTACATATAATCCTTATTTTATTGAAGAGACTAATAGGGATAAATATATCGATAAAATTTTATTTAAAGATTTACATTTAAAAAAAGATAAACAATTTACTTTAGAATATAATTTTGATAAAAATTATTATTTTGAAATAGTAGTTGATGATATTTATGAATCACAAGATAAATCAGAATTTAAAGTAATATCTGGAAAAGGCTATGGAATAATAGATAATAAATCGCTATATGATTTAATGGCAATATTTAAGTATTCAGAAGATAGATTACTAAAAACTGAAAAAGAATATTTAAAAAAAACATTTGATTGTGATGAATGTAATAATAATATAACTAATTATATAGCTGATAGAAAAGAAATGTTTTTACCTAAAAGATTTGTTTTTAATGTTTCCCTATATGGTTTTGAAAAAGAAATTAAAAGAAAAATTATTGTAGATAATGATATATCAATTAGTGATTTTTGTAAATGTGTGATTGTCGCAATGAATGGTGATTTATCACATTTATATGGGATTAAAATGGGGAAAGAATATTTAAATGAATGGTATGATGATTTAGGATTATTTTACCTTAATTTAAAAGAAAAACAAAAATTAAAAATTATTTATGATTGGGGTGATAATTGGTTATTTAATTTAACATTAAGTAAGATAATCCCAATCGATGATTATGGCGATGAGGATTTTCAAGTAATATCTGGCAAAGGCTATGGAATAATTGATGATGCTGGAGGAGTATGGAGACTTCGAGATATATTTGATGGTACAGATACTAGTTGGGGTATTTACGATATTAATGATTTTGATTTAAATGAATGCAATGAAAATATAAGAAAATATGCCGTAAGAAGTAGTATAAAATACAATAGAATAAATCCATCTAATTAAGTTTGATAAACTAAATATAAATTATGAAAGTGAGTGAAGTTAAAATGAAAGTAAATTTAGATAATGTTATAAGTATGTTAGAATTAGTGAATATTGCAGATGCCCTAGCATATTTCAATAAAAAAACAAAGAGATTTAGTCATATAAGTAAATACTCAGATATGACTGACGATGAAAAAGCAAAGATGTTGGAGAATTGTATAGAACTTCCTACTAAAAAGGATATTGATGAAGAACATGGTATGGTGGAAGACTTTATAAAGGGGATAAAAGATGTTGAGCTTTATAATCAATTACAAGCTACCCTTAATGAGCAGGAGGCTTTTAGAAGATTCAAAACCACATGTATTAATTTAGGGATATTTGGAGATTGGTATGGGTTTAGAGAAAAAAAGTATAAAGAAATTGCCATCGAATGGTGTAATAAAAATAATATTAAATTTGCATAGGGGTTTTTAAAATAAAGAAATATTAACCTTTAGAATTTTTAGGAGATGTTATGTATAACGAAGATTTATATGATTTATTAGATGAATTATGGGATAAAAGTTCAAAAGAAAAAATTAAAGAATTTTTATTTAGGATAATTGAAAAATTATCAGATAAGCAAAACAAGGAAGTAATAGAACTTATTAACGAGGTCTTTAAAGATGAAATAAAGACTATTAATTTAGGGGATTTAGATCAAATAATCGAGGAGATTGAAGAGCAGTTTGATTTAATTGATGGTGGTATATTGCAATTTCATGGTGAAGCTGATGATTACTTTTATGATGATTATGAACTTAGCTATGATGATCCAGAAAATATCAGTGGTACAATCTTAAATGCTTATAACTTAGCTTCTATTTTAATTGCCAAAAAGGATTATAGGAATGCTAAAAGACTTCTTGATTTAATTGTTTTTACTAATTATTCTATTTTAGAAGATGATACAGATGATATTTTGGATTATGAAATAGATGACATTGAATCTTATGGATTAGTTGATATAGATTTAAATAAAATATGTTTAACTTTATTATTTATTACTATATTAATTGGTGATAATAAATTTGAAGAAATATATAATTATTATAAATTAAGTGTTTTTAGTGATATAAAACTCGAAGATGCTTTTAGTTTAGGGTTAGAAAAAATTAAAGATAAGGATGCATTTTGGCAAGATTGGATACAATTTCTATCGCCAAAAAAGGAAGATATTTCTTTTAAATTATTAATTAATTCTTTAGAATATACTAATTATGATAACTATAAAAATGTGTTAGAAATGAATAAAGTAACTCATCCTAAAATATGTGTATGTATATTGAAAAAAATATATGAATTAAAAAAATATAAAGAAGTTATTGAAATAGGTGAAAGCCTAATTAATGATATTGATGATAGTATAAGAAGAGATATAGCTCTACTTGTAGCGGAGGCTTATAAAAAAATAGAAGCTGATTTTGATATTAGTGAGTGTTTATACATCGCACTTGAATCCAGTCATAACATATCTGATTTAATAAGGATTATAAATAATGATTATTTAGAAAAATATAAGGAAAAAATCGATATGATAAAAGATGATCCATATAAAAGTTTAGATAATAATGCGATAGTATTGTTTAGTTATTTCTTAGGAGAATTTGCGGATTTTTTAGATTGTTTTAAAGATAATCAAGAATATTTAGGGTGGACATACTCTCCTATGAATACTTATGTGGAACTAGTGGCGTTTTTATTGTGTGATGAGAATGAAACGAAAATAAAAAAGAAATTGGCTAGTTTAATAGATTTTGATATAGGAATAAAGGATGATTATAATCTTTATAATATTGGTGAAGAACTTGATTATTTTAAGATTCTTAATGTTTGGAAAAAACACTTTACTATTTCTGATAAAATAAAGCATGATTATATTGGGTGGTTAGAAGAAACAGTAGCCAAAAGAGTAGATGCAATTGTGTCTAATAAATATCGAAAATCTTATGGTAAGGCAGCGTTTTTGGTTTGTATTTTAGATGAGTGTTTCGAAAATTTAAATATTAAAAATAAAGGTGAAATTATTGCTTTTTATGAAAATAAATATTTAAGATATACGGCATTTAAAAAAGAAATTAGAGAGTACAAATAATATATTTTATTAATTTTTTTCGTGCTATAATTGTATTATAAGTTTCTTAGATATGTAGGTGTAGTAATGGGAGTTTATGAAAGTGAAGTAAGATTAGAAAGTAGAATGATTGATCAACTTGTAAAACAAGGGTATGAGCAAGTACAAATAGATGATATGGACTCATTAAAAATAAATTTTAGAGAACAGGTTAATAAACATAATAAAATAGAATTAAAAGGTAAAAACTTATCTAATAAAGAATTTGAAAGACTAATGGTAAAAATATCTGGTAAAGGTGTTTTTCAGTCTGCT
This sequence comes from uncultured Bacilli bacterium, assembly GCA_947589675.1. Taxonomy (GTDB): domain Bacteria; phylum Bacillota_I; class Bacilli_A; order RF39; family UBA660; genus Onthocola_B. Next base: position 72,509 of record CANQCI010000001.1, read on the forward strand.
AAAGAATTAAGGCAAAAACAAAATATTCAAAGAGATGATGGAACAATTATCTATATTGAATTATTTAATACAAAAGATTGGTGTAAAAACACTTTTCAAGTAACTCATCAAACTACAGTTGAAGGAAAATACACAAATCGTTATGATGTAACTATTTTAATTAATGGACTTCCTTTAGTTCAAGTTGAATTAAAACGAAGAGGAATCGATATGAAAGAAGCTTTTAATCAAATTAAAAGATATAAAAGACATTCATATTTTGGATTATATAAGTTTATTCAATTATTTGTTATAAGTAATGGTGTAGAAACAAAATATTTTGCAAATGGGGATCAAGAATTAAATTATGGATATACTTTTTATTGGACAGATGTTAATAATGAAAGAATAACTAATCTAGAACAATTTTGTTTATTCTTCTTAGATAGATGTCATATTGGTAAAATGATTGCTAGATATATGATTATAAATGAAACCGAAAAAATGTTAATGGTGATGAGACCTTATCAAGTATATGCTGTTGAAAATATTGTTTCTCGTGCTTTAGATACAAGTAATAATGGTTATATATGGCATACAACTGGTTCAGGTAAAACGATAACTTCATTTAAAACAAGTCAGATTTTAGCTTTAGAACCATCTATTAATCAAGTATTTTTCTTAGTAGATAGAAAAGACTTAGATAAACAAACTTTAGATGAATTTAATAAATTTGATCC
>CANQCI010000002.1 GCA_947589675.1 uncultured Bacilli bacterium
TTTTGTTTACATTGTTTACACTTTTACTTGTCATAATTGGAGCCACGTATGCGTTCTTTCAAGCTCAAAAAGGAACGGGCGGAAATGCGGATATTGAAGTCGGGGCTGGCACCACGGACTCTTTAACTTTTCATGCCGGAACACCAATCAATATCAAGGCATCAGCCGATGATTTTTATCAAGGAGCAAGTGATAAATCAGGAACGACGACAGCTATGGCGAAATTAGTGCCTAATAATAATACGAACCAAGCTCAAGATAAATATAATGTTTATTTTATCATTGATCAAAATGATTTTACTTATTCAACCGAAGATAAACAAGTTGAACTTTTATTAAAAGTAAAAAATCCTAATCAAGAAGAAGTTCAAAACATTGAAGGATTAATTTACAAAGAAGACTTACAAGGTTTTGATATAACAATGCGGCATGGCACTTTTAAAATTACTGTTAATGATGAAATAAGTGCTAATTCTCAAGAGGGTACCGAAGAAACATGGGAGTTTGAAGTCACACTTCGAAACCTCACTACCAATCAGCAAGAAAATACCGGTAAAACTTTTCAAGGTAAAGTTTTAATTACGACAGAAGAAAAAGAAACTTATGTTATGCCTGAGATAAATAGTATTGTTGAAAGTACTAAAGATTATGAAAGTATAACTGTTAATTTACTGGAAAATGACAAACATACCGAAGCAATAGATAAATATTATTATGCTATCGAAGAAACAGATGAAGAGCCTGAAACAATAAGACTGATGAGTATTGCTGAAAGGTTAGAACCAAATTATATTGAGTCAGATGAACCTACGCATACATTTCGAGAATTAAATGGGGAGCCTTTAAAAGATAATCAAAGCTATAAAGTTTATGCTTATTCTAAAGATGTACAAGGGATAATGAGTTCCATAAAAACAGCTGTCGTAAAAACTGATGAATATCAAAAAGTAAAAGTAACAGGCTTTACGGTAACCGAAAGAACTTTAACAAGTATTAAAATAAGTGCCACTGCTGAGGCTGGAACTAAGAATGTAAAAGAGTATGCTTTTAAAATTGAAAATCATGATACCTATGGTAACTGGAGTGCATGGCAGGTAAGTCCTGAGTTTGAATTTACCGGATTAGCCGATACAACAAGCTATAATATTCGGGTTAAAGTAAGGGATGAATTAGATAGAGAATCGGTTGATAGTTTTGATAAAGAAGAAAGTACCGAAACCTATGTTTATCCAAGTGTTAAAACCTTTACAGTATCAGATATTACATCAAGCATCATAAAAGTAAATGGAACATTTAATAATGGCACAGGAACTGTTAGTAAAGTTGAGTATCAGAGAAATGGTGATACTAATTGGTATCAAGGAACTAATGCTAATGGAACTTATTCTTATTCATTTGGAAGTTTAACCAAGGCAACAGCATATACATTTAAAATACGAGTAACTGATAGTAATAATCGTACTAAAATATTAGAAAATGCTAGTTATAAAGGAACGACTTTAAACAATTATTTAGTCAAAGCAACTGTATCAGGAGGAACGGCTACACCTACGCAAGCAACAGTCGACCATGGCAAAAGTACAACCTTTACCATAGCAGCCACGACTGGCTATAATTTAAGTAAGGCAACTGTTACGGGTACCGGTTGTGCTTTAAGTACTGATAAAACCAAATTAACAGTAAGTAATGTGACAGCAGCCGTAACTTGTGCAGTTACAATACCAAAATTAGAATATAATGTCACCGTAAATGTAACTGGCGGTACGGTTGATAAATCACCAAAGACTGTAAAATATAATGAAAATGTTACGTTTACCATAACAGCAACCACAGGTTATAACCTAAGTGCAGCAACAGTTAAAGGGACAGGTTGTACGTTGAGTTCTGATAAAAAAACGTTAACGGCAAGTAATATAAAAGCAGCCACGACCTGTACAGTTACTATACCAAAGTATGAGTATAATGTTACGGTAAAAGTAACTGGAGGTACTGTAGATAAATCACCAAAGGTTGTAAAATATAATGAAAATGGAACTTTCATCATAACGGCATCAACAGGCTATAATTTAAGTGCCGCAACAGTAAGTGGAACTAATTGTACTTTAAGTACTGATAAAAAAACATTAACAGCAAGTAAAGTTACAGCAGCAAGGACTTGTACAGTAACCATTCCAAAATATGAATATAATGTAACAGTGACTGTTACAAATGGTAAAGTAGATAGTTCACCAAAAAAAGTAAAGTATAATGAATCAACAACCTTTACGATAACAGCTAACTCTGGCTATGTTTTATCAACAGCCACAGTGAGTGGTACCAATTGTACTTTAAGTGCAGATAAAAAAACATTAACAGCTAGTAAGGTTACTGCAGCAAGAACTTGTACAGTAACGATTTATAAAACCCAAACCTTGAGTTCATATGTTATAAGTAAAGTAGGAACATCTGGAAGTGGAACATTAGCTCAACATACAACAAGTTTAGCTAATAGTGCTAAAGATAATAGTTATCGTTATTCGGGAAATAATCCAAATAACTTTGTTTGTTTTGGAAGTGGTAGTGAAAATTATAACAATGGTAAAACAACTACTTGTCCTGATACCAATTTATATCGAATAATTGGTGTATTTAATAATCAAGTCAAATTAATAAAATCGGAATACATAAAAAGTGCCGAATTGGGAATAGCTAGTAATGGAGGACCGCCAAATTCCAGTTATGATAGTTTAAAAAGAGTCAAGAAAAATGCTAGTAATGGATTTTATTGGAATAGTACAGCTAATAATACATGGAGTAGTAGTTCACTATATAAAGCTTTAAATAATAGTACTAGTGGATATTTGAAGAATCTAGGAACTTGGGCAAATAAGGTTGCCACAGCTACGTGGCATGCGGGAGGATATAGTGCCTATCAAACTACCCCAAGAGCAACGTATAATTATGAAATAAAATCGAGTCCAACTGTGTCGGCTAAAATTGGTTTAATGTACACATCAGATTATGGTTTTGCGAGTGCTTCAAGTAGTTGGGCAACATCGTTATATAGTTATGATAATGATACTAACCGTAAAAATAATTGGCTATTTAATAACGTCATGGAATGGACGATATCACGTCAATCTAATAATAGTGCGGATGCATATGTTGTTTATTATAATGGCGGTATATACTATACTTATGGTTATAGCTATGCATGGGCAGTACGACCAGCTTTCTATTTAAATACTAATGTTAATGTCATTGTTGATACAGCTCGTGATGGTTCGGTTTCTAAGCCTTTTAGAATCCAGCCTTGAAACCTAAAAAAAATATACGAATTATACTTGTAAAAGTATAATTTTTTTGGTAGAATTTTAATTGCTGAAAAGCAAGTAAACATTGATATGGATTAGTACTTCCAGTGCCGTATGGTGAAGGGCTAAGAAGAAGTATCAAGAAGAAAAACGAAGGAGGGATAATTTATGGCAGTAGTTTCTATGAATTATTTATTAGAAGCTGGAGTTCATTTTGGACATCAAACTAAAAGATGGAATCCAAAAATGAAAGAGTATATTTATACTTCAAGAGATGATATTTATATTATTGATCTTGAAAAAACTAAGGAATGTTTAGAGGTAGCGTATGAAGAAATTAAGACTATCGCTGCTAATGGGGGTAAGTTCTTATTCGTGGGGACAAGAAAACAAGCTCAAGAAGTTTGTATTGAAGAAGCCACTAGAAGTAATTCTTACTATGTAACTGAAAGATGGTTAGGTGGGACACTTACTAATTTTAGAACAATTCGTAAAAGAGTTAAAAGACTTGAAGAAATTGAAGAAATGGAAAAAAATGGTAAGTTTGAATTACTACCTAAAAAAGAAGTTATTGGGTTAAAGAAAGAATATGAAAAATTAAATAAAGTATTATGTGGGATTAGAGAAATGGTTAAATTGCCACAAGCTTTAATTATTGTTGATCCTAAAAAGGAATATAATGCCATTAAAGAAGCTCGTAAGCTAAATATTCCGGTATTCGGGGTAGTTGATACGAACTGTGATCCAGATGATGTTGATTTTGTTATTCCTGGTAATGATGATGCTGTTCGTTCTATTAAAGTTATGCTTGGGGTTTTAAATAATGCTGTTTGTGAAGCTAATAACTTAGAAATGGTTGATTATGTAACTGAAGATGAAAAGACAGAAAGCCCTAAAGAAGAAAAAGTAGAAGAAGTTAAAGTTGATCCAGAAGTAATGGAAGAAATTGCCGAAATGAAAGAAGTCGATGATTTAGCTGATAAAACTTTACAAGAATTAAAGAACTTAGCTAAAGATAAAGGTATAAAAGGTTATTCAACTATGAAGAAAAATGAATTAGTTGAAGCATTAAGTAAATAAGGAGGATTTTGAGATGGAAGTTACAGCAAGTATGGTTAAAGACTTAAGAGAAATGACTGGTGCCGGAATGATGGACTGCAAAAAGGCTTTAGCAGAAACTAATGGTAACATGGAAGAAGCTGTTAATTATCTAAGAGAAAAAGGTATTGCTAAAAGTGCTAAAAAAGAAGCAAGAATTGCAGCTGAAGGTTTAGCTAATATCTATATTGATGGTGATAAAGCCGTTATCTTAGAAGTTAATAGTGAAACTGATTTTGTTAGTAAAAATGAAGAATTTACTAGTATGATTGATACGATAGGAAAAACTTTACTTAAAAGTGATGCCAAAACTGTTGAAGAAGCTAAAGCTTTAAAAACACCAGATGATGGGACAGTTGAAGATTTAATTATTAGTAAAACAGCTAAAATAGGTGAAAAATTATCATTAAGAAGATTTACTATTTTAGAAAAAGATGCTGATGAATGTTTTGGTTCTTACATCCATATGGGTGGTAAGATTGCTGTTTTAACTCTTTTAAAAGGAGCAAATAGTGATGTTGCGAAAGAAGTTGCTATGCAATCAGCAGCTATGAAACCTTTATATGTTTTTCCAAGTGAAGTACCAGCTGATGTTTTAGATAATGAAAAAGCGGTTTTTAAAGAACAAGCTATAAATGAAGGAAAACCAGCAGAAATTGCCGAAAAAATGGTAGAAGGTCGCATTAAGAAATTTTATAAAGAAGTTTGTTTAGCTGAACAAGAATTTATTAAAGATAGTAATTTATCAGTAGCTAGATATGTGGAAAATAATAAAGGCGAAATTAAAAAGATGATTCGTTATGAAGTTGGTGAAGGAATGGAAAAAAGAAATGAAAACTTTGCTGAGGAAGTAATGAATCAAGTAAATGGAAAGTAATCAGAGATGATTGCTTTTTTTAATTTAAAAATGGGATTTAAAATAAAGAAAAAAAATGTTATAATTACTTTAAAGTGGTGAATCAGTTTGGAAAAAGAGAAAATAAAAGTTTTACATAAATCATTTTTTAAGTCTAAATTACATATGGTAGTTTCTTTAATTATCTTTTGTTTTTTAATATATCTTTTTATAGTGATTGGAACAACTGACTTTTCAAATGATATTCCTGATAATGAAAGATTTGCAGCTGATTATTCTTTGGTTGGGAAAGATAATGTATTTAAGTATATAACCGTGGTTGATGCCCACATGATTGCCAGTGGCAAAAAAGGAATTATTTTTTTTGGTAATAAAGATAACGAATGGTGTCAGTACTATGCTGATATTGTAAATGAAGCCGCTCATGATGTCGGATTAGAAGAAATTAGTTATTATGATTTTTTTAATGACCGGAGTCAAAATAATGCTACTTATGAAGATATTTTAAATTTATTAAAAGATTATGTCACATATGATGATGAGGGAAGAGCCGAGATGTATGCTCCAACACTTTTAGTAGTAAGTGATGATAAAGTTATATTGTATGATGATGAAACAACGTTTATGAAAGGAAATATTAAAGCTAGTGATTATTGGAATAGCATTGAAAGATTAAATAAAATTACAGAATTAAGACAAGCTTTTGGTAAGTATTTAGAAAGTTAGAGGTATTTATGGAGAGTCGAAAAAATATAGTAGGAGCTGTGTTATTAGTGGCTTTACTATTAACATTTGTAATTGGAGGTTTCTTTTTAACTAAATATTTAACTACCGATAATAAGCCAGTAGTTAATAATAATTCTATACCAGCAACTAATACAGTTGATTTAAGAATAGATAAAACGAAAGATTATATATATTATGATAATGAAAAAGAAATTATTGAAGAGGAAGAAATAGTAAGGGAAGATGCGTTTTTAAATTTTAGTTCGCTAAGTAATATAAATGAGGAGTTAAAAAGGGAAGCCGATGCTTTATATAATGAAGTAGTATATCGAAAAGATGTAGAATTACCCTTAACAAATGAACTGGGGGAACCAATTACTTATAACGAAAATGAAGCAGGGATATATAGTATTAAATATCGTAATTATGAAAATTATAAATATAATGATTATATTAGTTTAGTAGTTTTAGATTATAGTTATGATATTATTAAAGCATCAATTCCCCTTAGTCTTAAAAGTTATGTTGTTGATATTAAAACTGGTCAAGTTATAAGTAAAGAAGAATTATTTAGTCAATTTGGAATTGATGAAAATGTTGTTCGAGAAAAAATTAAAACGAGATTAGAAGGAACCCAAGTTTTAGATGAAGCGGCAGCAGCTGTTATTGATATAGATGGAACTTTAGCGGATTTAAATTATACGGTTTATATTAATAAAAATGGTAAATTAGAAGCAGCTTTTATTGTCAAATCGCAAGAAAACAATTATAATGATACTGTGGTATTAAATTAGAAGGAGAAATTATGAACGATACTGAGAAAAAAATGCAACAAGCAATCGAAAATTTAAAAACAAGATTACAAACTATTAGAGCAGGGCGAGCTAATCCCAGTATGCTAAATGGCATTATGGTAGCTTACTATGGAAGTCCTACTCCTATTCAAAGCTTAGCTAATATTACAGCACCCGAAGCAAGGCAATTATTTATTAAGCCTTTTGACCGGGGATGTTTAAAAGATATTGAAAAAGCGATTAATGAAGCTAATTTAGGAATTGCTCCTACCAATAATGGGGAAATGATTATTTTAACTATTCCGGAGTTGACGGAAGACCGTCGGAAAGAATATGTTAAACAAGCTAAAGCAGTCGGGGAAGAAGCTAAAGTAGCTTTAAGAAATATCAGACAAGATGCTAATAATAAAATTAAGAATGAAGAAATGCCTGAGGATGAAGAAAAATTGCAACTAGAAGAAATTCAAGAATTAATTACGAAATATAATAATTTAGTAGATGAAGAAATAAAATTAAAAGAACAAGAATTAATGCAAGTTTAAAACAGGTTTATTTTGTTTTTCAAAAGATTGGGTATTACTATTTGTAAGTAAATCATATATAAGCGATGCTTTTTGTTCATATAAATATAGTTTACTATGTTTATTAATGGTCGTAAAAGAAGCTAGGTTAGGTATCTCTTTAAGGTAATTTTGTCCGTGATGAGTAAAGCCAAGAATACGTATGTATAAAAGAGGAAGATGACTATCTTCTTTTTTTAAACCAATTAATAAATGAATAAATAACCGATTTAATTTATTATAAGTATATCTTTTAGTTTTAATTAAAGCTAAATATTCTTCATAACTTTGGACTTTAGTAATATATTTTTTTAAACGATATTCTAATCCTTCATCGACATCTAAATATTCTTGGAGATTTTCATCGGTTATTATTTTTACTTTTAATAATTTAAAAAATAAAGCATAATCTATTTTATGAAGATATTTTAAAGTATCTTTAGGAACATGTTTACTAATGTCTTGGTTATTTTTGAGTTTTTCTCTGATATTCGTGGCACTAATTATTGCCTCATTACTTGAGGTATCATTATAACTATTAGTCCTTTTAATAGTTTCGTAAGTTATTTGGTAATTATTTAGCTTGATAGCTTTAACATAGGAAATGCCTAATAAATCATTGGGTAAAAAATTAAAATCCGGTAGGTTTAGGGCTTTAGCTAAAGCCGTAGGGTAGTTTTCACCATCTTTTAAAAACTCCTGCACTTTAGCATTATAGGTTGGATGCATTGTTCTATCGGCAATATCACTTAACATTTCAGGATTATTACTTTCACTTCCAAAGATAATCTTGGTAACGCCAAATTTATTTAAAATACTAAGGGCACAACTCGCAAAAATATCGGCAGCTTGGGTGCCATAGACAAAGGGAAGTTCTAAAACTAAATCCACCCCATGCTTTAAGGCTAACTCTGTTTTAGCTTGTTTTGCTAAAAGACTAATTTCGCCTCGTTCTAAAAAGTAACCATTTAAAACTAATATTAATAAAGAATTAGGATATTTTTCTTTAATCTTATTTATATGATATATATGCCCTTTATGAAAGGGATTATATTCGCCAATTATACCAATTACTTCCAAAGTTATCACCAAACATAATATACCTTATCGAAAAATAGTTGTCAATTTGGTATAATAAAAAAACAAGAAGGAGCGTTTTTATGATTTTAGTTATTGTAGGACCAACTGGTGTAGGTAAGACCAGGATGAGTATTGAATTAGCCAAGATATATGATGGAGAAATTGTTAATGCTGATTCGATGCAAGTTTATAAAAATCTGGATGTGGGAACAGCTAAAGCAACGTTAGAAGAAAGACAAGGAATAGTTCATCATTTATTAGATATTAAAGAAGTAACAGATGATTATACAGTTTATGATTATCAGCGTGATGCTAGAAGAGTGGTTGATGATATTTTAAAAAGAGGGAAAGTTCCTATTATTGTGGGAGGAACAGGATTATATATTAAGGCTTTATTATATGATTATCATTTTTTTAAATATCCGAATAAAAATAATTATGATAATTTAAGTAATGAAGAATTAGTAAAAAAAATTAATAGTTATCAAAAAGATATAGAGTATGATCAATATAATCGAAGAAGATTAGTAAGTATTTTAAATAAATTAGAACAAGGTTGGGAACCTAAAAAAGAGGAATTAAAATTAATTTATGATGATGTTTATTTTATTGGTTTAACAACAGATAGAGAAAAATTATATGATATTATTAATAAAAGATTTGATAAAATGATTAAACCTTTAATTGAAGAAGTTAAACCCTATTATTTAAAACATATTGAAAGTAAAGCTTTAAAGACGGGAATTGGTTATAAAGAATTAGAAGGGTATTTTAATAAAGAAAAAACTTTAGAAGAAGTAGTTGAAGAGTGCAAAAAAAATTCTCGTAATTATGCGAAAAGACAATATACTTGGTTTAAAAGGCAAATGCCAGTGGTTTGGTTTAAGGTTGATTATGATGATTTTTTGAATACAGTTCGAGATGTAGCGAACTATGTAGAAAAAAATCGAAATATATGATAAAATTTGAACGGTGGTACTAAATGAATAGAAAGCAAAAGGGTTTTATTTTATTGATGGTAAGTTTATTTGGGATAATAACTTCCTCAGTTTTATTTGTTATTGGGTGTTTTAGTTCTTATTTAATAACAGGTTTATTACACCGAGTGGTTTTAACTTTTTTGATATTATTAACCATCTTGATGGTTGTGAGTATTGTATTAATTTATAAGGGGCGAAGAAGAAGGTTATTTAAGAAGTGGCAAATTATTTTACCAATTGTCTTAATTAGTTTATATGGCATAGGTTGTAGTTCTTTTCTATTTATTTTATATGGTCCTTTTACGGGATTTAGAGAATGGCTTATTACAACGGCGATGCGGACGATGAATCACCAATATTATTGTAAATGGTTTTATAGTGATGATATGATTAATGAAGTTTTAAATAGTAATTATATTATTGAAGTATCTGAGGATACTAATCCAGATTTAGTAAATAAAGATAATAATGATGATAAATTATATAAAAATGATTATGAAAAAGCTATTTTAAAAAGAGATAAAGATGCTTTATATAAAATAATTCATTTTGAAGTTAATGATTGTGATGCTTATTTAGCGGCGATTTATGATGCTAGTTTAGTTAAAGTTGGGTTATCTCGTTATATTGGGGAAGCCGGGCAATATGCATCAACTATCGCTAAACGTTATAATTCTCCTTTAGCTATTAATGGAGGGGGGTTCGAAGATCCTGGACATAATAGTCGCGGAGGAAATCCTATCGGAGTAACTATTGCTGATGGAAAAGTAATTACCAATAATCCAATTTATGGAGGAACTTATGGGGTAATTGGTTTTAATAAGGATGATGTTTTAGTCTTAAGAAAAGGGGCTAGTGCTTATACTTTAGTTAATGAAGGTATTAGAGATGCGGTAACCATGGGACCATTTTTAATTGTGAATGGCAAAGCTTCCACGATGAAAGGTAATGGGGGCTGGGGTTATGCAGCAAGAACCGCGATTGGGCAAAGAGCCGATGGTATTGTTTTATTCTTAGTTGTTGATAGTAATGAACTTCGCACTAAGGGAGCATCAATGAAAGATTTAGCTGATATTATGACGAACTATGGAGCAATTAATGCGGCCAATCTTGACGGAGGAACTTCTAGTGTTATGGCAGAACAAGGCGAAATTATTAATGATCCAATTGATTCAACTTTATCCCATAAAACAAGGGGAATCCCAACTATCTTTATGATTAAGGATTAACGAATGATATAGAAGAAAATGAGGGATAATATGAAATCATTAAATTTAAATGTTCGTGTTGATACTCATGATAAAAAAGAATTTGAACAATTTGGTAATCGTATAGGTATGAATGCATCTACTGTTGTTAATATGTTTATAAAAGAAGTCTTAAGAAAACAAAAATTACCTTTTGAAATTAGAACTGATACGTTTGATGAAATAGTTTATGAGAAATTAGAGGAAGCAGAATTGGAAATGACTAGTAATACTCAAAGATATTCTAAAGAAGAGGTTTTAAAAAGTATGAATGATATTATAGGATAAGTATATGGTGATTAGAGTACTATTGCTTATTTTCTTATAAGAAAGTAATACTTGATGGTTAAAAGGAACTTTTGGTTCCTTTTTATTAAAAAAACGTCTTAGAATTTAGAAATATATGGAAATTTATGGGGCAACGGCGGCATAATCGGGGAATGAGGTAACTACTCAGGGGTATTGCATTTTGCCAATGGATAGTGTATATTACTTATTGAGATGTGCCTAGGAAACTTTAGAAGCCCTAGGTCTTTTTCATTTTTCAGGATTTTTGAATTGCTTCTAGAAACGTTTGATTTTACTTTGCCACTTGGCTTTTATTTTGTATTTACAAAAGCAAAAAGGGTTTGATATAATTATGGCTTGGAGGTTAAGAGATATGTTAAGAAAAACAAAAATTGTTTGTACTATAGGTCCGGCATCAGAAAGTGAAGAAGTATTAAGAGAAATGATGCTAAATGGGATGAATGTTGCTCGCATTAATTTTTCCCATGGGACATGGGATGAACAAAAACCAAAAGTGGATTTAATTAAAAAATTACGGGAAGAATTAAATTTGCCGGTGGCAATATTATTGGATACAAAAGGTCCAGAAATAAGATTAGGTAAATTTTCAGATAAAATTTTATTAGAAGAAGGAAGTATTTTTACTTTAAAACATGATGATGTTTTAGGAAATAATAAGGAAGCTAGTATATCTTATAAAGAATTATATCAAGATGTTCATATTGGTTCGACTATTTTATTTGATGATGGTTTAATAAAATTAGAAGTAGTAAAATTAGAAGATAAAGATATTGTATGTAAGGTTGTAAATAGTGCTTATATTTCTAGTAATAAAAGTGTTAATGTTCCCGATGTTAACCTAAATTTACCAAGTTTAACACAAAAAGATTTAGATGATATCAATGGAGCTATTATTAATGATATAGATTATATTGCGGCTTCTTTTGTCCGGCGGCAAAGTGATGTATTAGCAATTAGAAAAATTTTAGATGACCATGATTCACATATTAAAATAATATCTAAAATTGAAAATAAAGAAGGTATTGATAACTTTGAAGAAATCCTTGCGGTTAGTGATGGAATTATGGTCGCTCGCGGTGATTTAGGGGTGGAAATTCCTTATTCTGAGGTACCAATTGTTCAAAAAGAAATAATTAAAAAGACTTATGTTCATGGCAAATTAGTTATCACGGCAACCCAAATGATGGAATCAATGATTACTAATCCTAATCCCACGAGAGCTGAGGTTAGTGATGTTGCTAATGCAATCTTTGATGGCACCAGTGCTATTATGTTAAGTGGAGAAACAGCTATGGGTAAATATCCTGTTGAATGTATAAAAAGAATGGCTAAGATTGCTGTTGATGTGGAAAATTCTATTGATTATTGGAAACGTTTCCGGCAAAGAGAAATTCCAAAAGATAATTTTGAATTTGTCATCAATCATGCTTTACTTACCCCGGCGGATGATTTAAATGTTCAAGCGATATTTGCTTATACTAAAACTAGTGATACTCCAAGAATATTAGCAAGTATGCGTCCTAATTGTCCGATTTTTGTTTCAACTAGTAATAAAAAAGTATTTTATCAATTATCTTTAGTTTGGGGAATAAATATGCGTTTTGTGGAACATGAAACTGAACCTAAAAAAATGATTATGGAAGATATTGCTAAGCGAGTCGAAAGTAATGATATTAAAAAAGGTGATATTATTTTAATTGCCGGGGGAAAATATATTACTGATGATGAAAGAGAAATGAATAAGAATGTGGGAGGAATTTATCAAGTATAGATTCTTTTAAAGAAAAAACAGATTTTTGGTAAAACCTGTTTTTCTTTGGAATAAATTAAGCAAACTCTAAATAATAAATAGGATTAAAATTATGTTCTTCAATGGCTGTTCCTGTTTTATCAGCTTGATGCATCGCTTTAGTTGTCACTAGAAAATAATTGTGAGTTAAATAATCTTTGCCATCACTACTCACGGGATCATCCCAAGTTAAATCTAAGTGAAGCCATTGATTATTGATATAAACTGCATTCCAAATATGACCTGCTGATGAGGAATCATTTAATCTATCGGGGGTAGTAGCAATCTTATAATTATTGATGTTTAATCTTGCAAGTACTATTGCCATCAGATCAGTATAGCCATTACATGTAGCTAAGCCTTCATATAAAGGTCCATAGGCAATATAGGAATTATGGGCAGTGTTAGTCCCTTGATTTCTTTCGACATCATATTTAGTATTATTAATAATATAATCATGAACAGCTTTTATTTTATCATAATCACTCATTCCATTTTTAATTGTCTTTGTAAGTAAATCATCAACCCCAAGGTTAATAGCATTAATCTCGCTTCTAGTATAAAGATAAGTAACTTTTACGGTTACTTGTCCTGAATCTTGCATTAAAGTTTGAACATTAGTAAAACTATTAAAAGGATGAACATAATTATTTAAATGAGTGAGTACTAACTCATCGCCACTTATTTTTTCCGCATCTACTAAACAACTAGTATATTCAGGAGGGCAATAAAAAGTAAAAGTCTTCCAACCATTATTAATTACACTATAATATATATCAAGTAAATCTTGATAAGAATAAGGAATATAGTCTTTAGATAAACCGACATATTTATAACTAATGTTTTTTGTATATTCATTGCTAGGTAAAATAACTACTTCATTATTTTTACTAAAAAAACTACTTAATTTATCAGTAATAGGATCTAAATAATAAATAACACTTCCTATAATGACTATACATAAAAACCCAACAAGAATATCTTTCATGTAATTAATCACCATCCCTATAATATCAAAAAAAAATAAAGTAAACAATTGTTACTTCATATTTTTTACTTTTTGTGTCAATCTTGATTTTTCACGATTAACTGTATTCTTTTTCATTAAACCTTTACTAACAGCTTTATCCGCAAACTTTTGTACTTCTTTTAATTTAATATTTGCTTCTTCTTTGTTATTAGCAGCTATAGCTTTATCACAGTTCTTAATTAAGTTTTGAACTCGCATTTTTAGTTCATGATTATTATCAGTTTTTTTCGCAATAACCTTAACCGCTTTTTTAGAACTTTTAATATTTGGCATAATCTAGCTCCTTTCTCTTAACGTTATTAATTTTAGCAAATATTCCTTAATTTAGCAAGTATTTATCGCATTTTGTTTGGGGATTTTTCTTGATTATCCTTGGCATCCTCATTTAACTTTTGAATCCAATACCGGATATTGGGGGCACTAATGCCAAAAAGTCTGGCTACTTCCGCAGGCTTTTGCCCGTTTTTAACGTGAGAAATAACAATTTTTTTAAATTCATCATCATATTTTTTATAAGCACAACCCATACTACTAACTCCATTCTAAATAAATTGTATCATGTCTTTATATATGTTTAAAGATTTAATGCTAAATAAATGTAATATTCTTATCTTTTTCGACAAAGTATTTATTTTTTTTGTTGTAATATAATTTTAGTGATAATTATGAGAAAAAGATTTAAGGGAAGACATCATAAAACAGGAAGTAATATATTTAAATTAATAATACTTATATTAATAATTATATTATCTTTTATTATAACTTTTAAATTTTTATTTAATAAATTAAATAAAAGTATAAATTTAAATCAAGAGAAATACTTAAATTATTTAGTAAATGATGCTTTTGGTCGTTATAAGTTAGAAGATTTAAAAATTTTATCTAGTACCGATTTTTTACTTAAGTATTCCTTTGGTTTAAATAAAATTAATACTGGTTTAGTAGAAAAAGAAGTGGAGTTACCTCAAGATAAAATTGAAGTAGTTCCGAGTGAACAAATAGAAGAACCAGTTATTAATACTGATCCAATAATATATATTTTTAATTCACATCAAACAGAGGAATATAAAAGTTCTTTTTTAGAAAATTTTAATATTAATAATACGGTTTTATTAGCTTCTTATATTTTAAAAGAATATTTAGCCGATTTAAATTTATATTCAATTGTTGAAGAAAATAGTATTGTGGATGTTTTAAATGCTAATGGTTGGAAATATGGTTCTAGTTATAAAGCTAGTCGAATTTTATTAGAAGAAGCTAGTAAAAATAATCCAAGTCTTAAGTATTTTATTGATCTTCATCGGGATTCAGCTAGTTATGAGAGGACAACCCTCGATATTGAGGGGGTTAAGTATGCCAAGGTTTTATTTGTAATTGGACTTAAGAATGAAAACTATGAAAAGAATTTAGCGATGGCAACGGCCATCGATACTAAATTAAAAGAATATAATCCAAGTATCTCTAGAGGTATTATTAAAAAAGAGGGTAAAGGAGTAAATGGGATTTATAACCAGGATTTTAATGAGAATACCATTTTAATAGAAGTCGGGGGACAATATAATAGTATTGAAGAAGTTAATAATACCTTAAAAGTTTTAGCTAATATTATTTATACTTATATAGGAGAAAGAGAAAATGCCGAGAAAGAAAAATAATTTATTTGTAAGAATTATTATGGTTTTATTTGTAGTATTTTTGGGGCTTTTTATCGCTGCCAAAAGTGGCTATTATGAAACACGTTTAAATAAACAAGTAGTTTTAACTAGTGAAGCTATTAAACAATTTGAAAGTGATGTTCAAAATGGGAAAAAAGTTGATATAAATAATTATATTACCAAAGATACCAAAGATTATACCAATTCCTTTACAAGGGCAGGGGAAAAGCTTGCCAAAGCTTGTGAAAAACTTTTAACGGGAGGAATAACCAATATTTGGGAATTTTTTAAAGTTTTATTTTAGAAAGCTTTTTTTGTTGATGTTAAGAAACCGAAAAAATATTGTAATTACATTTTAATTGGTGTAAAATTAATATTGAG
Source organism: uncultured Bacilli bacterium (assembly GCA_947589675.1). Lineage (GTDB taxonomy): Bacteria > Bacillota_I > Bacilli_A > RF39 > UBA660 > Onthocola_B. The sequence goes on from CANQCI010000002.1 coordinate 15,799, forward strand.
AATAACATCAAAAATAGTTTGGACTTTTGTTTTGATTGGAGATTTTTTATGAAGAATAAAAAGAGATTTGTAGTTTTAGCTCTCGTGGCATTGCTTATTACCGTGATTGGTGCCACTTATGCTTACTTTGCTGCTCAAAGAGGGACTGGTGGTAGTGCTAATATCAATGTGGAAGCAGGAACCACCGACTCACTAACATTTACGAAAGGAAATCCTATTACCATTGATGCGAATAGTGATAACTTTAAAAGTGGAGCCCCAAACCAATCAGGGGATACCACAGTGTCAGCCCACTTGGTAGCGAACAATGGTAATTATACGGCACTTGAAACTTATAATGTATATTTAAATTTAATTGATAATCCATTTGTTTATACAAGAGAAAATAGTCCAGAGTTAATATTACAAGTAACAGATCCTGAGGGCAATCCTTTAGAAACTTTAGAAGATAAATCAATAAAACATGTCTCAATAACAGGTGTTGATGATGAAGAAGATCCTCTTGTAGGATTTGATATAACAACAGCCACAGGCTTAATTCCCATTAAATTAAATGAACCAATAGAAGCTAATCCAAGTGAAGATGATGCAACTAATGGTAAAGCAGATGAAGAATGGCAAATTAAAATAATTTTAATCAATCGTGACTATGACCAACAAGTAAATACAGGAAAAACTTTTAGTGCTCAAGCTGTTATAACTCATGAGGCATTACCAAATATTAAAGTTGAAACAGCAAATATTACTAATAACAGTATGAAGGTAATAGCAACTATTTCTGATTATGAGGATACGATTGATAAAGTGGAATTTAAAATTAACGATGAAGTAGATAATGGCTGGCATCAAGCGGATAATGATAGTGAAAATGTTTATAGTTATACATTTAATAATTTAACTCAAGATAAAAAATATGAAGTAAGTACGAAGATAAGCTTTGCTGATTCAGAAGTATTAAAAGTAATCGATGAAAGTATTACTTCAAAGAAAACATTAGCAGATGCCTGTCCAAATGGCGGTAATTTAGCTGATTGTGTGATTGGTTTATATAATAAAAATAGTAATTATGAAGATACCAAATTATATTATCATGATAATAATTTGGTTGATGGAGCCAATGATTTATCGTATCGGTATACTGGGGGAGATTATACATTAACTAAAACAGCGACTGATGATGGGTATAATTCTATAAATGATTTGATTAAATTAGATTGTGGTGAAACGGTCAAACCAAATGCTAATGATTATTGTTCATCTGGGGCAAAATATACGTTAAATTATAAAAAAGAATTAGATAATTTAATAACATTAAAGCAAACTTTAAGCCAAGCGTTAACAGATGGTTATATTACTGACAATAATGTTAAAAATTTTGTTTGTTTTGGCGGAGAATGCAACAACAAAGATAATTTATATCGAATAATTGGTGCTTTTAATGTGAATGGAGAATACCGAGTAAAATTAGTAAAAGCCGATGTAGCAGATAAAAATTTACTTGGTGATACGGGGAATTATATAAGCCAAGGTTTTAGTTCATCTTATAATACTTACGTAGGAAACCACGATGAATGGTCAAGGTATACTTGGGATAAAAATGGTCAAAATGTTTGGAGTGAAAGTGAGCTTAATACATATAACTTAAATGATTATTATTTATCTAAGATAGGTACTTGGACAAGTAAAATAGCTGATACTAATTGGCAAGTAGGAGGTATGAGTACTAACGTAGGTTATGGACAGACTGTTCATGATGCTTACGAAAATGAATTGGGAACGTTAAATGCTTCCCTAACTTATCCGGCAAAAATAGGTTTGATGTATGTAAGCGATTATTACTATGGTGCTACGCAAGAACTTTGGAGTTTGCCTGGATATATTTCATCTTTAGTAGATTACCGAAAAGCTGCTTGGGATAACTGGGCATGGATTGGCGTTGATATGTGGTTTATTACTCCAAGTACAAACAATAATGCTAATGCATTTTATTCTCCAACATATGGTTATGTTTATGCACTTTCAACGACTAGTGCTTATGTTGCAGTACGACCAAGTTTTTACCTAAATAGTAATGTAAATTATATATCAGGGACAGGAACAGAAAGTGACCCAATTATAATAAATTAAAAAAGGAGATGGTGGTGAAGAATGAAAAATAAAAATAAACTTATGATTTTATCTTTGCTATTACTTTTATTAGTGGTAATCGGGGCAACCTATGCCTACTTCACCGCCCAAAAGGGAAGTGGAGGTAGTGCCCAAATCGAAGTTGGAGCTGGCACCACTGATTCTTTACAATTCACAAATGGCAATAAAATAAATATTGTTGCTACTCAAGATAATTTTCAAAAAGATGGTGACAACCAAAGTGATAGTTCTAGTGTCACAGCCACTCTTACGCCAAATAACACCACGAATGAAGCTAAGGATATGTATAATGTTTATCTAGTTATTGAAGATAATGAATTTGTTTATACTACTGATACTAAAGAAGCAGAATTAGTTTTAAAAGTAGTTAATCCAGCAAGCACCGAAGTAACATCCATGAATGCGGTGAAATATATTGATAAGCTTGGTTTTGATATTACTGAGTTAAAGCCAGGGATATATCCAATTGTTAAAGGTTATGATATTGAAGCAAGTGAAGAACCAAAAGTAGATAATTGGGAAATTACGGTAACTCTAATTAACTTAAATCATGATCAAAATGCCAATGCTGGTAAATCATTTACTGGCAAAGTTTATATCACTAAAGATGATTTAAAGGAAAATGATTTAATTAAAGTTAATAGTATAGCATCAACGACGACTACTAGTTCTATAAATGTTGATTTAAAGGTTGGAAATGAAATTGGTGAAGTAGATAAGTATTACTTTGCGATTGAAGAAACAACGGAAAAGCCAGAAGATATTCAAACAGAGAGTGTGTCTAGTGCCTTAGCTAAAGAATATGAAGAAAGTCCAACAGCCACTTATGCATTTACAACCATAGATGGGGAAGCGTTAAAAGAACAACAAAATTATAAAATCTATGGTTATGGTGTAGACACTAAGGGATTTCGAAGTAATATTTATGAAACAATTGTGACAACTGATGAATATCAAATTCCCACGATTGAAACTGTTAGTCATGAAGAAACTGGAAATACTACAACCTTAACTATAACTGGGCATGGTGGAACAAGAGAGATAAATAAATATCAATATAGTGTAAATGGTGGTGATTGGATAGATAGTGATGCCTCAGGCACAATTGTCATATCTGAACTCGAATATAATAAAAGTTATGAAATAAGAATAAGAGCTGTCGATGAACAAGAAAGATATTCTAATACTTGGGTTGAAAATATTAAAATAATTAAAATGGGAACAGAAGAATATCCTTATGAAATAAAATACATAGAAGATTTAGTTAAATTAAGTAACGAAGTTAATGAGGGAACTGCTCATGCTGGTGAATACTTTAAATTAATGAATGACTTAGATTTTAGTGATGAAAGTGATTACCAAGATGCCAAAACTTTAGATTATAAAGATATAAATGAAAATGAAATTGATGAGCCTTTAATTGAGGAACTTACAACAGGAAATGGTTTTAAAGGAATAGGAAATTATAGTAATCGTTTTAAGGGAATCTTTGATGGTAATAATAAAAGTATTAAAAACATTTTTATGGTAAATAATATTGACGCACGAAGATTTGGCTTCTTTGGTGTTGTCGAAAATGGAGTAGTAAAAAATTTAACTTTGAGTGGTTCGATGAAATCAATTCCTAAAGCCAACTTTGGAGCTTTTGCTGGTGATATTTTTAATTCAGTTATTGAAAATTGTCATAATTATGTTAAAATTGAAAAAATTGCCCAAGATTGGTCAACTGGAGGCATAGTTGGAGCCGTATATCTTGATTCAAAAATAATAAATTGTACCAATCATGTAGATATAGTTGGTGGTTCATATTTAGGTGGAATTATTGGTTGCTTAGCTGGAGCATCTGTGGAAGTTTTAAATTGTGTAAATTATGGTAATGTTTCTCGAAGTGATGGCCCATCTTTCAGGGGTGTTGGAGGAATAGTTGGTGATATAGAAAGTGGAAACAATGTCATAAAGAACTGTGTTAATAAAGGAATTGTTTCTGATAATGATTCAGTAAATGAGCGAGATGTTCGTTTAGGTGGAATTATTGGGACTATTTTGTTAGCTAATGATATAACTATAGATAACTGTTCTAACGAAAATGATATAATTAATGAAAATGTTAATCATACTTATAACGTTTACATGGGAGGAATAATCGGTTATTTAACTAACTTTGAAAATTTGATTATTACTAATTCCCATAATAATGGTAAACTTACTGATGGTGGCTGGGTCGGTGGCATAATTGGAAATAATAGTTCTCAAGATTTAACCAATAGTATAGTAATTGATCGTTGTTTTAATAAAGGTAGTATAAATTCATCATTACAAGGTAATATTATTTCTGCTGGTTTAGTTGGTACAAACTTTGGTAGTACAATTAATATTCTTAATAGTTATAACTCTGCTGATATTAAAGGACACAATCTTACCTCAGGATTTTTAGGTTCTCTTGATTATAAAGGCACGGCTTTTATAACTAATTCTTATAATACCGGTTCAATAACGGCTAATAATACAACCTCAGGTTTAATTTATGTTCATAATCGAGCTGATTATTTATCAAATTTAACTTTAAATAATGTTTATAACCTAGGAGTATTACAATCAACCAATATGGAAGAATTAATAACTATGATTATACCAACACCAACAGTAAATTTTGCTTATTATGATTCTAGTAAAAAATCTACTTTTGGAATAGGTAAAGAAAAAGATTATTTTTATAGTGAAAATTTTAAAGATGAATTAAATAATAATAAAACTAATATTACTTTAAATTTAGAAGGTTATTCTCTTTTAAATTGGAAACAAGGTACTGAGGGTTATCCTATATTAGATTATCAAAATGAATAAAGTAAAGGTGCATGTGTAATGAAACGAAAAGATAATAGAAAAAAATTTATTTTATTAGCAATGGCTGTTTTACTTATTACAGTAATTGGTGCCACCTATGCTTACTTCACCGCCCAAAAGGGAAGTGGAGGTAGTGCCAATTTAACTGTTGAATCAGGAACAACTGATTCCTTACAATTCACAAATGGCAATAAAATAAATATTGTTGCTACTCAAGATAATTTTCAAAAAGATGGTAAAATCAAAGTGGTAGCTCCAGTGTTACAGCCACTTTAACACCTAATAATACGACGAATGAAGCTAAGGATATGTATAATGTTTATTTAGTTATTGAAGATAATGAATTTGTTTATACAACTGACGCTCATGATGCTGAATTAGTTTTAAAAGTAGTTAATCCAGCAAGCACCGAAGTAACATCCATGAATGCGGTGAAATATGTGGATGATATGGGTTTCGATATTACTGAGTTAAAGCCAGGTATATATCCGATTGTTAAAGGCTATGATATTGAAGCTAGTGAAGAACCAAAGATAGATAATTGGGAAATTACGGTAACCTTAATAAACCTAGATAAAGATCAAAATAAGAATGCTGGTAAATCATTTACCGGCAAAGTTTACATCACTAAAGATGATTTAAAGGAAAATGATTTAATTAAAGTTAATAGTATTACTTCTACAACGACAACAAATAGTATAAATGTTGATTTAAAAATAGGGAATGAAATTGGACAAGTAGATAAATATTATTTTGCGATTGAAGAAACAACCGAAAAGCCAGAAGATATTCAAACGGAAAGTGTGGCTAGTGCTTTAGCTAAAGAATATACAGCAAGTCCAAAAGCTACTTATGAATTTACAACCATAAATGAAGAACCATTAAAAGCATCTCAAAATTATAAAATCTATGGTTATGGTGTAGACACTAAGGGATTCAGAAGTAATATCTATGAAACAATTGTCACAACAGATGAATACCAAATTCCTACGATTGAAAGCATCAGTCATGAAGAAACAGAAAATACTACAACCTTAACTATAACAGGCAATGGTGGAACTAGTAACATAAGTAAATATCAATATAGTATTGATAACAATAATTGGGTAGATACTAATGATGCAACAGGAACTATAACAATTCCTGACCTTGAGTATAATAAAAGTTATGATATAAGAATAAGAGCTGTCGATGAACAAGGAAGATATTCCAATATTTGGGTAGAAAATATTAAAATTATAAAATTAGGAACTGAGGAATATCCTTATGAAATAAAAACTATTGATGATTTAGTTAAATTAAGTAACGAAGTTAATGAGGGAACAACTCATGCTGGAGAATACTTTAAATTAACTAATGATATAGATTTTCAAAATAAAGATAATTATGAAAGTGGGGAAATAGATTCTAATTTAACTGAGGGTGAAGGATTTACACCAATTGGTATTTCGCCTAATAGTTTTCATGGAGTTTTAGATGGAAATAATCATATTATTAAAAACATATATATTAGTAACAATAGCAATACTTTAGTTGGTTTATTTGGAAAAATAACAAATAGTGAAATAAAAAATTTAACTGTGGAAGGGAATATGTATCAAAACTTTAACTCAGATATTGGGGGAATAACAGCGGTTTTAGATAATTCAGTAATTGATAATTGTACCACTAATATTAATATTGTAAATAATGTTACGGGAGCTTCGGCAGGCGGATTAGTGGGTGCAGTTATAAGCAGTGGTACTATAAAAAATAGTATTAATCGTAGTATTTTAAATACTAGTGCCACCCAAGCTGGAGGCATTGTTGGGTGTATGGCTAGAACTTCTAGTTCTCTGGAAATTAATAATTGTGTTAATGAGGGAGATATTACTAGTCCTATTAATAATATTATTGGAGGAATTATTGGACGGGATACCTCGGAAAAAGCAACTAATTTAATAATTAAAAATTCATATAATACAGGCAATGTTACTGGTAATAGTGGTCGAGTTGGCGGAATTGCTGGGAATTTGTATCAAAATGTTTTAATTGAAAACTGTTATAATAATGGAATAATATCTGGAGGTATTCAAGTTGGCGGAATTGTGGCAGTTAGCTCAGATGATGCTTCAACAATAATTAATAAAAGTTATAATTTAAATAATATATCATCCAATATTTCTCAAGCCCAAATTGGGGGATTAATGGGGCTTACTAGCGGTAATTCTAAAGCTATAATTTTAAATAGTTATAACCAAGGAAATATTGATACTGTTGATGCAAATGTTCCTGCCGGTTTAGTTGGCTATTTATATAATGGAACTAAGTCTATAATATTAAATTCTTATAATAAGGGTAATGTTACTAATGCGGCTGGTGAAAAATTTATAAATCCTAGTGTCAGTGGAATTTATACTATTTCAAGTACGCATGAAAATACTATTTTAATAAATAATACATATAATTCAGGATTATTAAGTAGTACTAATAAATATGCGATAGGACTTTTTCACAATAATTCTGTGGGCTCTATTAATAATGCCTATTTTACTGAGGGTATTGTTCCGGATTATCAAAATGTAAATGAAACAAAAGTTGAAGATATTAATATGAAAGATGGAACTTTATTAAAATATTTAAATGATAATATAGTTGATTCACAAACTTTAAAATCAGGTGAAACTAATAGCAGTTTGAGTAGTTTTGATAGCTTGCTTGCTGATTATGAATTAGAAACTTGGAAACAAGGTAGTGATGGTTATCCAATATTAGATTATCAAAAAGAATAAGTAATAATTTTATAAATAAAAACACTATTTAAATAAAGTAATAGATAGTGTTTTTAATTTATATATTGTTTTTCAATTTTTATTAGTGTACTATTAATAGTAGATTAAAGTAGTTATGGTGATTATATGAAGAATAAAAAGTGGTATATCTTGTTAGCTTTGGTGGTATTACTTATCACAATAATTGGAGCTACCTATGCGTATTTTGTAGCCCAAAAAGGGACAGGAGGAAGTGCCCAAATTGAAGTAGGAGCTGGAACAACTGATTCCCTACAATTTACGAATGGGGAAGAAATAAATATTATTGCGAATCAAGATAATTTTCAAAAAAATGGAGAAAATCAAAGTGGAAACTCTAGGGTTACGGCAACCCTTACAGCCAATAATACCACTAAAGAAGCTAAGGATATGTATAATGTTTATTTAGTAATTGAAGATAATGAATTTGTTTATACTACGGAAGATAGTAAGCCAGAATTGGTTTTAAAAATAATAAATCCGGAAAGTATGGAAGTAACATCCATGAATGCGGTGAAATATGTTGATGAAGTTGGTTTTGATATTACGGAATTAAGCCCAGGGATATATCCCATAGTTAAGGGATATGACATTGAAGCAAAGGGAGATGCTAAAGTAGATAATTGGGAAATTACCGTAACTTTAATTAATTTAGATCAAGATCAAAACGAAAATGCTGGTAAGTCATTTACCGGTAGAGTTTATATTACTAGAGATGATTTAAAAGAAAATGATTTAATAAAAATAAATAGTATTGTCTCGACAACCACCGCTAGGACTATTAATGTTGATTTAAAAGTTGGGGAGGAAATAGGACAAGTAAATAAATATTATTTTGCGATAGAAGAAACTGATGAAACTTTAGAAGATATAAAAGAAGAAAGTGTGGCTAGTGCTTTAGCTAAAGAATATATCGAAAGTTCTAGCTCTAGTTATGAGTTTACTAAAATTAATGATGAACCTTTAAAAGAAGAACAAAATTATAAAATATATGGATATGGTGTTGATACGAAAGGATTTAGAAGTAATATTTATGAAACAATTGTTAGAACAGAAGAATATGAAATACCTGTAATTGAAAGAGTTAGTCATGAAGAAAATAATAATAGTACAACTATAACGGTAGTTGGTCAAAGTGGGACGGGGAAAATAAGTAAATATCAATATAGTTTAGATGGTGATGTTTGGATAGATAGTGATGATTCAGGGATTATTACTATTAATGATTTAGAATATAATAAAAGTTATGATCTAAAAATAAGAGTTGTAGATGAAAATGAAAGATATTCTAATACTTGGATAGAAACAATTAAAATTATTAAATATGGAACAGAAGAATATCCTTATTCAATTAAAACTATAGATGATTTAGTTAAATTAAGTACTGAGGTAAATGGAGGAAATCTTCATATAAATGAATATTATAAATTAGAAAATAATCTTGATTTTGCTGCACCTGATAGTTATAAAAATAATGTTGTTGATGATAGTTTAATTACCGGCAATGGTTTTACGCCAATTGGTAGTGATAATAGTCCTTTTGCAGGGATATTTGATGGTAATAATAAAAAAATAACTAATTTAAATATCAATAATAGTACTAAGCAAATGATAGGCTTATTTGGGACGATTAGAAATAGTAAAATATATAATTTAGAAGTAAATGGTAATGTTAATACGAATATTAATAGTAATACCGGTTTAATAGTGGGAAATTTATATGATTCAGAAATAAATAATTGCTCTAGCTCAGGAACTATTGTAAGTACTGCGGGTAGCTATTCGACCGGAGGAATAGTGGGTGCTGTTTATGGTAATAATAAAATATTAAATAGTCATAATACTGCTAAAGTAACGGGGGGAGCTTGGATTGGAGGTATTGTCGGGGGATTTGGCTCTGGAAATTTATTAATCGAAAATTCCTATAATAAAGGGGATATTTCTAAAGTTGATGATGTTGAACTTCAAGGTTTAGGTGGTCTACTTGGAGCTGCTATTGTTAGTGATGATACCTATGGTATTACCATTAAAAATTCATATAACCAAGGAAAAGTTACCGATACTTTACAATCTGATAGAACTTCGGCAGCTGGAGGTTTAATTGGTAAATCTTATGTTAATGTAACTTTAGAAAATACTCATAATACGGGGGATGTAACTTTAGTTCATGATAAATATACAGCCGGTATGCAAAGTAGTTTAGGAGGATTAATAGGTTATATCTATAATGCTAATATTACTATTAGAAATTCTTATAATGAAGCGACAATATTAAATGGAGAAGATAATGCTGGTTTAATTGCTTATGCTATTTTGGCTAATGTAATGATTGAAAAATCCCATAACTCTGGATTAATTAAAGCTAATAATGTTAATCCAGTGCATTTAAGAATGGGTGGATTAATGGGTTTTAGTAATAATAGTGATGTAACAATCCTTGATAGTTATAATGATAATTCTATTATTGGTACTACTGGTCATACTGAGTATTTTATCTCGGGCATAATAGGTGTTCATGACCATGGTAAAACTATTAATATTTTTAATACCTATAATTTAGGTAATGTTGAAAGTGGCAAAAATGCGGGTGGTATAACTTATATATATGGTAATTCATATGAAGGTAAATACACCAATCTTCTCCTAAATAATTGTTATAACTTAGGAAAAATAACTGGGACAGCTTCCTATGCCATTGGTTATCTTAATCCTAATACCGTAACCAATATAAATAATACCTATTATGATAATACATATTCTAGTTCTAATGTGGCTAATATTGGTACACCTATGTCTCTTGCAGATATGAAAAAACTAGACTTTGTTTTAACCTTAAATAATAATCTTAAAAATATAAATTTAAGTAATATAAATCCTAATTATAAATTATCTAACTTTACTTTAAGAAATAATTATGCTCAACTTCCTTTGGCAGATGTTCCTGATTTAAGTGGTAATAATAACACTTTATCTAACTATGGTGTCAAAGTTAGTGATGAGGGGATTACAACTAGGGTAGATGATAATCAAGGCTATCTTAACACTAATTTAGTTAATGTTGATTTTTCCCAAGGATTAACTTATATTATTAAACTTAAAGTTAGTGATTTTACTAAAGGAATGGCTATCATGGGTAATTGGGAAACTAAAGGGGGAGGACTCTATTATAACAGTGGAAGTAGTTTTTGCTTAGATATGTATGAATTAACCCCTCCTTGGACAATTTGTAGTAGTAAAACTTATCAAACTAATACATGGTATACTTTAGTGGGGACTTACATTGATAGTAAATTAAAATTATATGTAATTAATGATGCTAATGTTGATACTTATGAATTACCTACCAGTGGGAGTATTAGCCCTGTCATAACGCCAATTACTATCGGTATGGATCCAGATATTGATAGTAATGGTTATTTAAATGGACATAATTATGGTACTATCACCGTTAAAGAAGCTTTAATTTTCAAACGAAGTTTAGATGATTTAGAAATAAAAAATAATTATGTTAATTCTCTTAATCCACTTGATAAAACTAATTTAGTAGCATGGTATAAATTTTAAGTATTAAGACAGGTCCTTGCTTTAAAAATTTACTGCACCCAAAAAAGTAAAACTGGATAACCCAGTTTTAAGATTATCAAAATGAATAGGATTCTTTTAAAAAAAGTTAATCCTTTTTTATTTCGACAATTTTTTTAAAACTTTTGTTGTAGAATACTAACATGAGAAGATAAAAAGAAATTAGTTATTGACTGTTTCTTTATGTTCACTATGTTCTTTTCTATAAGTTTCAATAAATTGAGTTAAGGCATAAACAACTAAGTTATTTAAACTTCTTTGTTCTTCCAAAGCAATCATGTCTAATTCCTTTTTTAATTCTTCATTGATTCTTACATAAATAATATCTTTATTCATAATCTTCTCGCCTCGATATCTATAATAATTTAAATTAAACAAAAATTATGCTTGCAAGGTGCTAGCTTATCGTATTATAATTAATAATAGGATATGATAATACAAGAATTAATATTGGCATAATTTGGCATATTTTAGGGAAATTTTTTAGTTTTGAAATTAAAAATGGGAGTAGTGATTAAAATGAAGAAAAAAGAAAAAATTTTAATGTTCTTTACATTAATAGTTCTTTTGGTAGTAGTAATTGGTGCCACTTATGCTTTCTTTGCTGCTCAAAGGGGTACTGGAGGTAATGCTAATATTAATGTAGAAGCCGGAACGACTGATTCATTAACATTTACGAAAGGAAACCCCATTACCATTGATGCTAATAGTGATAATTTTAAAAGTGGTGAACCTAATCAGGAAGGGGACACCACCGTGTCAGCTCACTTAGTAGCTAACAATGGCAATTATACAGCAAGTGAAACTTATAATGTTTATTTAAATTTAATAAATAATCCATTTGTTTACACAAAAACTGATAATCCCGAGTTAATATTACAAGTAATAGACCCAGAAGGACACCCTTTAGAAGCTTTAGAAGACACATCAATAAAGCATGTATCACTTAATGATGTTGATGATGATGAAAATCCATTGGAAGGATTTGATATAACAACAGCCACAGGTTTAATCCCAATTAAGTTAAATGAACCAATAGAAGCTACTCCAAGTGAAGATGATAGAAATGGTAAAGCTGATGAAGAATGGCAAATAAAAATAATACTTATAAACCATGACTATGATCAACAAGTAAATACGGGTAAAACTTTTAATGCTCAAGCTATCATAACAGCTGGAACCTTACCAAATGTTAAAGTTGAAACAGCTAATATAACAAATGATAGTATGAAAGTAATAGCAACCATTTCTGATTACGAAGATACGATTGATAAGGTCGAATTTAAGATTAATGACGATGTAGATAAAGAATGGCATCAAGCAACAGATAATAATTTAAATGTTTATAGTTATACTTTTGATAATTTAACAGAAAATAAAAAATATGAAGTTAGTACCAAGATAAGTTTTGCTGATTCCGAAGTATTAAAGGTAATTGAAGAAAGCATATCAGCTAAAAAGACTTTAGCTGATGCTTGTCCCAACGGAGGTAACTTAGCTGAGTGTGTTATTAGCTTATATAATAAAAACAGTAACTATGAAGATACCAAATTATATTATCATGATAATAATTTAGAAAATGGTGCCAATGATTTATCTTACCGATACACTGGAGGAGATTATGCTTTAACCGATATAGCTAAAGAAAGTTATAGTTCTATAAATGATTTGATTAAGCTAAGTTGTAATGGAATTGCATCTCCAAATAGTAATGATTATTGTTCAACAGTATCAAAATATACATTAAGTTATAATCCTGATTTAGAAAATTTAACAACTTTAAAGCAAACTTTAAAGCAAGCAATAACTGATGGATATATAACTGATAATAATATCAAAAACTATGTTTGTTTTGGAGGAGAGTGTACCGATAAAGAAAATCTCTACCGGATAATTGGAACATTCAAAGTAGAAGATGAATATCAAATAAAGCTTGTAAAGGCTGATGAGGTTGATAAAACTTTACTTGGTGAAGATGGGGATTTTGCAAGACAAAATTCGCAAAATGCTTATAATAATTATTTAGGGAAACATTATGATCAACCAAGATATGCTTGGAATAAAAATGGTGTGAATACGTGGAGTGAAAGTAAATTAAATACTGAAAATTTAAATACATTTTATCTTGATAAGTTAGGTGATTGGGCGAATAAAATTGCTGAAACAGCATGGCAAGTGGGAGGTATGTCCCAAAATATTGGATATGAACAAGATGTCCATACGGCTTATGAATATGAATTAGGTGATTCAAAGAAAACTTTAACGTATTCAGGTCAAATAGGTTTAATGTATGTTAGTGATTTTTATTATGGTGCACCAAAAGATTATTGGAGTTTGCCAGGTGGTGATACTGTATCTGGTGAAGATTATCGGCTAGCCGCTTGGGATAATTGGTTATGGCTTGGTGACAATGAATGGTTTATTACCCCAACTGAAAGCACTACAGAAGCATTTCGTACTAGTACAGTTGGAAATGTACTTAAGGTTATAGTTACAAGTGATTACTATGCTGCCCGTCCAGCATTTTATCTAAACAGTAATGTAAGTTATATAAGGGGAACAGGAACAAGTGATGACCCAATAATAATAAGTTAAAAATAATAAGGTGGTGAAGAATGAAAAATAAAAATAAAATAATGATTTTGGCATTGTTATTACTGTTACTAGTCGTTGTGGGAGCAACTTACGCATTCTTTGCTGCCCAAAGAGGTGCTGGAGGAAGTGCTAATATCAATGTAGAAGCAGGGACAACTGATTCCCTAACATTCACAAATGGAAGTGCGATAACCATTGATGCGAATAGTGATAACTTTAAAAGCGGCGAACCCAACCAAGAGGGAAACACTACCGTGTCAGCTCACTTGATAGCTAATAACGGTAATAACACAGCCACCGAAACTTATAATGTTTATTTAAATTTAATTAATAATCCTTTTGTTTACACGAGGACAGATAGTCCTGAGTTAATATTACAAGTAACAGACCCAGAAGGACACCCTTTAGTAGCTTTAGAGGATACATCAATAAAGCATGTATCGCTTAATGATGTTGATGAAAATGAAGATCCTCTTGAGGGATTTGATATAACAACAGCCACCGGTTTAATCACAATTAAGTTAAATGAACCAATAGAAGCTACTCCAAGTGAAGATGATAGAAATGGTAAAGCTGATGAAGAATGGCAAATAAAAATAATACTTATTAATCATGATTATGACCAACAAGTAAATACGGGTAAAACTTTTAATGCTCAGGCTATCATAACAGCTGGAACTTTACCAAATGTTAAAGTGGAAACAGCAGATATTACTAACGATAGTATGAAAGTGGTAGCAACAATATCAGATTATGAAGATACGATTGACAATGTAGCATTTAAAATTAATGCTGATGAAGATGCCGATTGGCATAATGCTGATAATGATGATGCGAATGTTTATAGTTATACCTTTGATAATTTAACAGCAAATAAAAAATATGAAGTAAGTACCAAGATAGAGCTTAATGATGATGAATTATTAAATGTTATAACTGAGAGTACCACAGTTAAAAAGTCCATAGAAGATGCGTGCCCAAGAGGCGGGAAATTAGCTGATTGTGTAATAAGTTTATATAATAAAAACAATACATATGAAGATACTAAATTATATTTCCATAATGGAACAATAGAAGAGGGTGACGCTGGTGATTTATCCTATCGCTTTGCAGGTGGTGACTACCAATTAACCCAAAAAGCTAAAGATGCTAAATATAATACAATTCACGATATAATCAAGTTAAATTGTGATGGCTCTGAGGCACCAAATAGTAATGATTACTGTCCAACTAATCCAATTTATACATTAAATTATAATCAAGATGGAACTAATTACAATACTCTTAAGGCTGTATTATACAAAGCAATAGCTGATGGTTACATAAGTGATAATAATGTTAAAAATTTTGTTTGTTTTGGTGATGATTGTGCGGATGTCGAAAATCTATACCGGATAATTGGAGCTTTCAAAGTAGGAGAAGAATATCAAATAAAGTTAGTTAAAGCAGATGAGGTTGATAAAAATTTATTGGGAACTGATGGTGATTTTGCTAGCCAAGGTTCTCGAGGAGCTTACCATACCTATTTAAGATATCATGATGATTATCCACGATATACTTGGAATATAAATGGTCAAGGTGTTTGGAGTGAGAGCTCCTTGAACACCCATAATTTAAACACAACCTATCTAGGAAATTTAGGTGATTGGGCAAATTATATAGCTATGACAGAATGGCAAGTTGGAGGCATGACTTATCAAACAGGTCACCAATCAAATGCTCATACAGCCTATGAAAATGAATTAGGTGCCTCCAAAAACATTCTTACTCACCCCGCCAAAATAGGCATGATGTATGTAAGTGACTATTACTATGGAGCTTCAAAAGCTTGGTGGAGTTTACCTGGAGATGTTTCAAATTTAGAAGACTATCGAAAAGCCGCGTTAGATAATTGGACGTGGATTGGTGATAATTTTTGGCTAATAACACCAAGCACCAGTGATTCTGAGCGGGCATTTTGTGTTACATCGAATGGCTATGTTTATACGAATGTCACGACTCGAACTATCTTTGCTGTGAGACCTAGTTTTTATCTTAATTCTAATGTGATGTATGTTCGCGGTGAGGGGACAAGCGATAATCCTATAATAATAAATTAAAAAAACGAGGCTAAAAATGAAAAAAGAAAATAAAAATAAATTAATGATATTATCGTTGTTATTACTTTTGTTGGTAGTGGTTGGTGCAACTTATGCCTTCTTTGCCGCCCAAAGGGGAGCTGGTGGAAGTGCCAATATTAATGTTGAAGCTGGAACTACCGATTCTTTAACATTCACAAATGGTAGCGCTATAACGATTGATGCAAACAGTGATAATTTTAAAAGTGGCGAACCCAACCAAGAGGGAGACACTACCGTGTCAGCTCATTTAGTAGCAAACAATGGCAATAATACAGCCACCGAAACTTATAATGTTTATTTAAATCTTGTTCAAAATCCATTTGTATATACAAGGACAGGTAGTCCTGAGTTAATACTACAAGTAACTGACCCAGATGGTAATCCTTTACAAACTTTGGAGGATACATCAATAAAGCATGTATCACTTAATGATGTAGATGATGAAGAAAATCCTTTGGAAGGATTTGATATAACGACAGCTACTGGTTTAATTCAAATCAAAAAAGATCAAATAATAAGTGCAACCCCAAGTGATGATGCAACTAATGGTAAAAAAGACCAAGATTGGCAAATTAAAATAATACTTATAAACCATGACTATGACCAACAAGTAAATACAGGAAAAACCTTTAATGCTCAAGCTATCATAACAGCTGGAACCTTACCAAATGTTAAAGTGGAAACAATGAATATAACTAACGATAGTATGAAAGTAGTGGCAACAATATCTGATTATGAAGATACAATTAATAAAGTAGAGTTCCAAATAGATGATGAAGTAGATACTGAATGGCACGAAGCAGTAGATGATGGTAATCAAGTATATAGTCATAAATTTGAAAGTTTAACAAGTAATAAAAAATATAATGTGAAAACGAAAGTAACTTATGAAAATTCAGAAGAATTATTAAATGTTATAACTGAGAGTACCACAGCAAAAAAGACATTAGCAGATGCTTGTCCTAGAGGTGGCAATTTGGCTGATTGCCTAATAAGTTTATATAATAAAAATAATGCTTATGAAGATACTAAGTTATATTTCCATAATGGAACAATGGATGGGCAAGATGCTAATGATCAATCATATCGATTTACAGGTGGTGACTACCAATTAACCCAAAAAGCTAAAGATGCTAAATATAGTACTATCAACGATATAATTAAATTAACTTGTAATGGAACTCTAGCTATTTTAAGTAATGATTATTGTGAAACAAATCCAATTTATACATTAAGTTATAATCCTAGTATAGAAAATTTAACAACTTTAAAGCAGACATTAAATCAAACAATAAATGATGGTTATATAAGTGATAATAATATTAAAAACTTTGTATGCTTTGGTGACGATTGTGCAAATACTGATAATTTATATCGAATAATCGGAGCTTTCAAAGTGGATGATAAATATCAAATAAAACTAGTAAAAGCTGATGAAGCAGGTAAAGATTTACTAGGCGAAGATGGCGATTTTGCTAAATCCGGTACCGCATACAATACTTATCTTGGCAATCATAGTGAATGGCCAAGGTACACATGGGATAAAAACAGTAAAAATGTTTGGAGCGAAAGTGCCTTGAATACCTTAAATTTAAACGTTACCTACTTAGGTAAATTAGGTACTTGGTCTAACATGATTGCCATGACAGAATGGCAAGTTGGTGGTATAACAAGAGAATTAGGGCGTGAACAAGGAGCATATATCGTTTATGAAAATGAACTTGGTGATTCCAAGATTCCACTTCCACATCAAGCTAAAATTGGCATGATGTATGTTACCGATTATTATTATGGGGCTACAAAAGATAGATGGAATTTACCAGGATACGCTGATTCAAAAGAAGATTATCGGTTAGCCGTCTGGGATAACTGGACTTGGATAGGTGATGATTTTTGGTTGATTACGCCAAGAACAGAAATTGATTCGTACGCATTCAGTGTTAATACACGTGGACATGTGATTTCGGGTTTGACGACTTATGGTCACCTTGCCGCCCGTCCTGCATTTTATCTTAAATCCAATATAAATTATGTAAGCGGAACGGGAACAAGTGAAGATCCAATAATAATAAGTTAAAAATAATAAGGTGGTGAAGAATGAAAAAGGAAAATAAAAATAAATTAATGATATTATCTTTGTTATTACTTTTGTTAGTTGTTGTTGGAGCTACCTATGCATTCTTTGCTGCCCAAAGAGGTGCAGGTGGTAGTGCTAATATTAATGTGGAAGCTGGAACAACTGACTCTCTAACTTTTACAAACGGAAGTGCGATAACCATTGATGCTAATAGCGATAACTTTAAAAGTGGAGAACCTAACCAAGAAGGAAACACTACCGTGTCAGCACACTTGGTAGCTAATAACGGTAATAATACAGCTACGGAAACTTATAATGTTTATTTAAATTTAATTAATAATCCATTTGTTTATACTAGAGCAGGTAGTCCTGAGTTAATATTACAAGTAATTGATCCTGATGGACAACCTTTACAAACTTTAGAAGATACATCAATAAAGCATGTATCAATTGCTGGCGTTGATGAAAATGAAGACCCTCTTGAGGGATTTGATATAACCACAGCTACTGGTTTAATTCAGATTAAAAAAGACCAAGTAATAAGTGCAGAGCCTAGTGAGGATGAAACAAATGGTAAAAAAGACCAAGATTGGCAAATTAAAATCATCCTAATCAATCATGACTATGACCAACAAGTAAATACAGGGAAAACTTTTAATGCTCAAGCCATCATAACAGCTGGGACATTACCAAATGTTAAAGTGGAAACAATGAATATTACTAATGATAGTATGAAAGTGGTAGCAACAATATCTGATTATGAAGATGTAATTGATAAAGTGGAATTTCAAATTGATGATGAAGTAGATACTGAATGGCATCAAGCAGAAGATGATGGTAATCAAGTATATAGTCATATATTTTACAGTTTAACAAGTAATAAAAAATATAATGTTAAAACTAAAGTAACTTATGAAACTTCTCAAGAATTATTAAATGTGATAACTGAGAGCACCACAGTCAAAAAGACTTTAGCAGATGCTTGCCCTAATGGTGGCAATTTAGCAAAGTGTGTAATTAGTTTATATAATAAAAATAGTAATTATGAAGATACTAAATTATATTATCATGATGTAAGTTTAGATAATGGAGCTAATGATTTATCCTATCGCTTTACTGGTGGTGACTATCAATTAACCCAAAAAGCTAAAGAGGCTAAATATAATACAATTCACGATATAATCAAGTTAAATTGTAATGGTTCTCAGGCTGCTATAAGTAATGATTACTGTTCAACAAATCCAGTTTATACATTAAGTTATATTCAAAAAGGAGAAACTTATACAACTTTAAAATCAGTTTTAGTAAAAGCAATATCTGATGGTTACGTAAGTGATAATAATGTTAAAAATTATGTTTGTTTTGGTGATGATTGTGCGAATGTTGAAAATCTCTATCGGATAATCGGAGCTTTCAAAGTAGGAGAAGAATACCAAATAAAATTAGTAAAAGCTGATGAAGCGGGTAAAGATTTATTAGGTGAAGGTGGTGATTTTTCTAGTTCTGGTGCCGTGTCAGGTCCATATAATACTTATCTCGGCAATCATAATGAATGGCCAAGATACCTATGGAATAATAGTACTAAAACCAGTACTTGGAGTGAAAGTGAGCTAAATAAACAAAATTTAAATACATTTTATTTAGATAAATTAGGAAATTGGGCTAGCCTGATTGCTGAAACTACATGGCAAGTTGGAGGTATGACTCCCCAATCAGGTAGTGAACAAGGAGTGCATGCAGCCTATGAAAGCGAACTTGGTGATGCCAAAACATCACTTCCACACCCCGCCAAAATTGGCATGATGTATGTTACTGATTATTATTATGGGGCTATAAAAGACCATTGGAGTTTACCAGGGTTTCTTACATCAACTGAGGATTATCGTCAAACTGTGTGGGATAATTGGACTTGGATTGGTGATAATGAATGGTTTATAACGCCGATAGCTGGTGATACTACGTATGCATTTGGTGTGCCTACGTATGGGTATATAACTTTATATGCGATTACAGATGCTAACTTTGCCGCCCGTCCAGCATTTTACTTAAAAAGTGATGTAAATTATGTAAGCGGAACAGGAACAAGTGATGATCCAATAATAATAAAATAAAAATGTGATGGTGAAACATGAAAAAAGAAAATAAAAATAAATTAGTGATTTTAGCATTGTTATTGCTGTTACTAGTCGTTGTGGGAGCAACGTATGCCTTCTTTGCTGCCCAAAGAGGTGCTGGTGGTAGTGCCAACATTAATGTGGAAGCAGGAACAACTGATTCACTAACATTCACAAATGGTAGTGCGATAACCATTGATGCTAATAGCGACAACTTTAAAAGTGGTGAACCTAACCAAGAAGGAAACACTACCGTGTCAGCCCATTTGGTAGCGAACAACGGTAATAACACAGCCACCGAAACTTATAATGTTTATTTAAATTTAATTAATAATCCCTTTGTATATACAAGGGCAGGTAGTCCTGAGTTAATACTACAAGTTACAGACCCAGAGGGTAATCCTTTACAAACTTTGGAGGATACATCCATACAATATGTATCACTTAATGATGTTGATGATAACGAAAATCCTCTTGAGGGATTTGATATAACGACAGCCACAGGTTTAATCCCAATTAAGTTAAATGAACCAATAGAAGCTACTCCAAGTGAAGATGATAACAATGGTAAAGCTGATGAAGAATGGCAAATAAAAATAATACTTATCAATCATGATTATGATCAACAAGTAAATACCGGAAAAACATTTAATGCTCAAGCTATAATAACAGCTGGGACATTACCGAATGTTAAAGTGGAAACAATGAATATAACTAACGATAGTATGAAAGTGGTAGCAACAATATCTGATTATGAAGATACGATTGACAATGTAGCATTTAAAATTAATGCTGATGAAGATGCCGATTGGCATAATGCTGATAATGATGATGCGAATGTTTATAGTTATACCTTTGATAATTTAACAGCAAATAAAAAATATGAAGTAAGTACCAAGATAGAGCTTAATGATGATGAATTATTAAATGTTATAACTGAGAGTACCACAGCAAAAAAGACTTTAGCAGATGCGTGTCCCAATGGAGGTAATTTGGCAGAGTGTGTAATTGGCTTATACAATAAAAATAGTAACTATGAGGATACCAAATTATATTATCATGATAGTAATTTAGAAGATGGAGCAAATGACTTATCCTATCGCTTTACTGGTGGTGATTACCAATTAACTCAAAGAGCTAAAGATGCTCAATATAAAACTATCAATGATATAATCAAATTAAATTGTAATGGTTCTGCGTCATCAAATAGTAATGATTATTGTGGAACTAATCCAGTTTATAAATTAAGTTATAATCAAAATGATGAACCTTATTTAACTTTAAAATCAGTTTTAACTAAAGCAATAGCTGATGGTTACATAAGTGATAATAATGTTAAAAATTTTGTTTGTTTTGGTGATGATTGTGCGGATGTCGAAAATTTATACCGGATAATTGGAGCTTTTAAAGTGGGGGAAGAATATCAAATAAAATTGGTAAAAGCAGATGAAGCTGGTGAGGATTTATTGGGGAAAGATGGTGATTATGCTAGTTCTGGGACTAGAGCTGCATATAATACCTATTTAGGCAATCATAATGAATGGCCAAGGTATACTTGGGATAAAAATGGTAAAAATGTCTGGAGTGATAGTGCCTTGAATACCCAAAATTTAAACATAACCTACCTTGGTAAATTAGGTACATGGGCGAACATTATTGCGAGTACCACTTGGCAGGTTGGAGGAATGACCTATCCTTTAGGCTATGAACAAGGAGCATACACAGCTTATGAAAATGAATTAGGTAGTGCCAAAACTCCACTTACTCATCCAGCAAAAATAGGTTTGATGTATGTTACTGATTATTATTATGGAGCTACAAAAGATTATTGGAGTTTGCCAGGATTTGTATCAAATTTACAAGATTATCGATTAGCCACATGGGATAATTGGACTTGGATTGGTGATGATTTTTGGTTTATTACTCCCCGAACCGACATCTCCACGCACGCATTCCGTGCTAGTGCGAATGGGGCTGTGGCTACGGATTTGACGACTTATGCTAGCCGTGCAGCTCGACCAAGTTTTTATCTCAACTCTAATGTGATGTATGTAAGTGGAATAGGAACAAGTGAAGATCCAATAATAATAAAATAAAAAATGTGATGGTGAAACATGAAAAAAGAAAATAAAAATAAATTGATGATATTATCGTTGTTATTACTATTGTTGGTAGTAATTGGTGCCACTTATGCATTCTTCGCTGCCCAAAAGGGAACCGGTGGTAGCACCAATATAAATGTGGAAGCAGGAACAACCGACTCCTTAACATTTACCAAAGGAGATGCTATTACCATTGATGCTAATAGTGATAACTTTAAAAGCGGCGAACCCAACCAAGAGGGAGACACTACTGTGTCAGCCCACTTGGTAGCTAACAATGGTAATAACACAGCATCGGAAACTTATAATGTTTATTTAAACTTAATTAATAATCCCTTTGTATATACAAGGGCAGGTAGTCCAGAGTTAATATTACAAGTAACAGACCCAGAAGGTAATCCTTTACAAACTTTGGAGGATACATCCATACAACATGTATCAATTGCTGATGTAGATGATGACGAAAATCCTCTTGAGGGATTCGATATAACCACAGCCACAGGTTTAATTCAGATTAAAAAAGACCAAGTAATAAGTGCAACCCCAAGTGATGATGAAACCAATGGCAAAAAAGACCAAGATTGGCAAATCAAAATAATACTAATCAATCATGACTATGACCAACAAGTAAATACGGGTAAAACTTTTAATGCTCAAGCTATCATAACATCTGGAACCTTACCAAATGTTAAAGTCGAAACAGCTAATATAACAAATGATAGTATGAAAGTAATAGCAACCATTTCTGATTACGAAGATACGATTGATAAGGTCGAATTTAAGATTAATGATGATGTAGATAAAGAATGGCATCAAGCAACAGATAATAATTTAAATGTTTATAGTTATACTTTTAATAATTTAACAGCAAATAAAAAATATGAAGTAAGTACCAAGATAGGGTTTAATGATGACGAATTATTAAATGTTATTGAAGAAAGTACAACAACTAAAAGAACATTGGCAGACGCCTGTCCAAGGGGAGGCAATTTAGCTGAGTGTGTAATAAGTTTATATAATAAAAATAATACTTATGAAGATACCAAATTATATTATCATGATAGTAATTTAGAAAATGGTGCCAATGATTTATCTTACCGATACACTGGGGGAGATTATGAGGTAACAGAAAGAGCTTCTAGTTATTCGACAATGAATGATTTAATTAAATTAGACTGTGATGGTAATGCCTTGGCTAATAGTAGTGAATTTTGTGCAAATAATGTCAAATATACATTAAACTATAATTCTGATTTAGGAAATTTAACAACCTTAAAACAGACATTAGGACAAGCCATAGAAGATGGGTATGTAAGTGATAATAATATAAAAAATTATGTTTGCCTTGGTGATTGTTCTAATAAAGAAAATCTCTATCGCATAATTGGTGCTTTTAAAGTAAATGGAAATTATCAAATAAAATTAGTTAAGGCTGATGAAGCTGGGAAAGATTTGCTTGGTGATAGCGGTGATTTTGCTAGTGAAAATGTTCAAGATATTTATAACACTTATTTAGGGAATCATAATGAATTTCCAAGATATTATTGGAATAATGATACAAAAACGAATGTATGGAGTGAGAGTAAATTAAATAATCAAAACTTAAATGAATTTTATCTTGGCAAATTAGGTGATTGGGCAAATAGTATAGCTATGACAGAATGGCAAGTCGGAGGCATGACTTATCAAAATGGACAAGAGCAAGGAGCGCATGTTGCTTATTTAAATGAATTGGGGGATTCAAAAGAAACAATGCCATATCAAGCCAAAATAGGCTTGATATATGCAACCGATTTTTATTATAGTGCTTCAAAAGATTATTGGAGTTTGCCAGGTTATGATAAGACCAATAGTAATGATTATCGAAATGCGGCATGGGACAATTGGTTATGGCTCGGTGATGATTTTTGGTTTATAACCCCTTGTACTAATGCTGATGCTCAAATTTTTCTTGCCTATACACGGGGTTATGTAGGAACAACAGTGGCTACAAATGCATATCGTGCTGTCCGTCCCGCATTTTATTTAAACTCCAATGTGAATTATGTAAGCGGAACCGGAACAAGTGAAGATCCAATAATAATAAAATAAAAAATAAAAGAGGCGGTGAAGAATGAAAAAGGAAAATAAAAATAAATTAATGATATTATCTTTGTTATTACTTTTGTTAGTTGTTGTTGGAGCTACCTATGCATTCTTTGCTGCTCAACGAGGTACTGGTGGTAGTGCCAATATTAATGTAGAAGCTGGAACCACAGACTCCCTAACATTTACAAATGGAAGTGCGATAACAATCGATGCTAATAGTGATAACTTTAAAAGTGGGGAACCAAATCAAGAAGGAGACACTACCGTGTCAGCCCACTTGGTAGCGAACAATGGTAATAATACAGCGAGTGAAACTTATAATGTTTATTTAAATCTTATTCAAAACCCTTTTGTATATACAAAACCTGATAGTCCTGAGTTAATATTACAAGTAACAGATCCAGAAGGACAACCTTTAAAAGCTTTAGAGGATACATCAATAAAATATGTATCAGTTGAAGATCCTGATGTTGATGAAAATCCCATTCAAGGATTTGATATAACGACAGCCACCGGTTTAATTCAAATCAAAAAAGACCAAGTAATAAGTGCAACCCCAAGTGATGATGAAACAAATGGAAAAAAGAACCAAGATTGGCAAATAAAAATAATACTTATAAACCATGACTATGATCAACAAGTAAATACGGGTAAAACTTTTAATGCTCAAGCTATCATAACAGCAGGGACATTACCAAATATAAAAGTGGAAACAGCAAACATTACAAGTGATAGTATGAAAGTAATAGCAACCATTTCTGATTACGAAAATACGATTGATAAAGTAGAATTTAAGATTAATGGTGATGAAGATAAAGAATGGCATCAAGCAATAGATGAAGATGATAATAAAACTTATAGTTATACATTTAATAATTTAATTAAAGATAAAAAGTACGAAGTGAGTACTAAGATAAGTTTTGCCGATTCCGAAGTATTAAAGGTAATCGAAGAAAGCATAACAGCTAAAAAGACTTTAGCAGATGCCTGTCCGAATGGAGGTAACTTAGCTGAGTGTGTAATAAGCTTATATAATAAAAACAGTAAATATGAAGATACCAAATTATATTATCATGATAGTAATTTAGAAGATGGTGCCAATGATTTATCCTACCGATACACTGGGGGAGATTATGAGGTAACTGAACTTGCTAAAGCAAATAATTATCAAACTATAAATGATTTAATTAAGTTAACTTGTAATGGAAAGGATGTAGTAAATAATAACGATTATTGTGGAACTGAACCTAAATATATATTAAATTATAATTTAAATTTAGAGAATTTAACAACTTTAAAAGAAACTTTGAAACAAGCGATAACTGATGAATACATAAGCGATAATAATATTAAGAATTATGTTTGTTTTGGGGAAGAATGTGAAATAAATAAAGATAATTTGTTCCGTATAATTGGTGTTTTTAAAATGGATGAAGAATACCAAGTAAAATTAGTGAAAGCTGATGAAGCAGATAAATCTTTACTAGGTGATGATGGTGACTTTGCAAGCCAAGGTACACGAGAAGCTTATAATACTTATTTAGGCAACCATAATGATTGGCCAAGATACTATTGGAATAATACTACTCAAACTAATACTTGGAGTGAAAGTAAGCTTAATACTCATAATTTAAATGAAACGTATTTAGGTAAATTAGGTAATTGGACGAAGATGATTGCTGATACAGAATGGCAAGTAGGTGGTATGACATATCCTTTAGGTCATGAGCAAGGTGCACATACCGCTTATGAAAATGAATTAGGTACCTTAAAGACCCCGTTAACTCATTATGCTAAAATTGGTATGATGTATGTTACCGATTATTATTATGGAGCTATAAAAGATAAATGGAGTTTACCAGGATCTGTTAGTGATGGTGAAGATTATCGGAAAGCCCCATGGGATAACTGGCTATGGCTAGGTGATGATTTTTGGTTTATAACACCAAGCAAAAGTGATCTTACCAATGCATTCGATATTAATACCCGTGGAAATGTTCATACTATTACGATGACTAATAATCGCCTTGCTGTACGACCAAGTTTTTATTTAAATTCCAATGTAAATTATGTAAGCGGCACAGGAACAAATGATGATCCAATAATAATAAGTTAAAAATAATAAGGTGGTGAAGAATGAAAAAGGAAAATAAAAATAAATTTATGATTTTATCTTTGTTATTGCTTTTGTTAGTGGTAATTGGTGCTACGTATGCCTTCTTTGCTGCTCAAAGAGGGGCTGGTGGTAGTGCCAATATTAATGTTGAAGCTGGAACGACTGATTCCCTAACATTTACAAATGGTAGTGCTATAACCATTGATGCTAATAGTGATAATTTTAAAAGTGGGGAACCAAATCAAGAGGGAGACACTACTGTGTCAGCCCATTTGGTAGCGAACAATGGTAATAATACAGCCACGGAAACCTACAATGTTTATTTAAATTTTGTTAATAATCCTTTTGTGTACACTAAAGCAGGTAGTCCTGAGTTAATATTACAAGTAACAGACCCAGATGGACAACCTTTACAAACTTTAGAAGATACATCTATAAAGCATGTATCAATTCCTGATGTTGATGATGAAGAAAATCCTCTTGAAGGATTTGATATAACGACAGCCACCGGTTTAATTCAAATCAAAAAGGATCAAGTAATAAGTGCAGCACCAAGTGAAGATGATAATAATGGTAAAAAAGACCAAGATTGGCAAATTAAAATCATCTTAATCAATCATGACTATGATCAACAAGTAAATACGGGTAAAACCTTTAATGCTCAAGCTATCATAACAGCAGGGACATTACCAAATGTTAAAGTTGAAACAATGAATATAACTAATGATAGTATGAAAGTGGTAGCCACAATATCTGATTATGAAGATACAATTAATAAAGTAGAATTTCAAATAGATGATGTTACTGATACTGAATGGCATGAAGCAAATAATGATAGTGAAAATATTTATAGTCATACATTCGAAAGTTTAACAAGTAATAAAAAATATAATGTTAAAACTAAAGTAACTTATGAAACTTCTCAAGAATTATTAAATGTGATAACTGAGAGTATCACAGCCAAAAAGACTTTAGCAGATGCTTGTCCTAATGGTGGCAACTTAGCTGAATGTGTAATAGGTTTATATAATAAAAATAGTAACTATGAAGATACCAAATTATATTTACATGATTCTAGTTTAGATAATGGAGCCAATGATTTATCATATCGGTATACAGGTGGGGATTATAAGATAACTCAAAAAGCAAAAAATGATACTTATAATACAATAAATGATGTTATCAAATTAAATTGCAAAGGTTCTGATATAGCAAATAGTAATGAGTATTGTGCTACTAACTCAATTTATAGGTTGAGTTATAATCAAGAGGAACAGACATTCACAACTTTAAAATCTGTTTTAACTCAAGCAATAAATGATGGCTATATTAGTGACAATAATATTAAAAACTTTGTTTGTTTTGGAGATGAATGTACTAATAACAAAGATAATTTGTACCGGATAATTGGAGCTTTTAAAGTTGGTGAAGAATATCAAATAAAATTGGTAAAAGCAGATGAAGCTGGTGAGGAATTATTAGGCAATGATGGTGATTATGCTAGTTCGGGGACTAGAGAGCCATATAATACATATCTTGGTAAT
Organism: uncultured Bacilli bacterium; assembly: GCA_947589675.1. Classification (GTDB taxonomy): domain Bacteria; phylum Bacillota_I; class Bacilli_A; order RF39; family UBA660; genus Onthocola_B. The sequence goes on from CANQCI010000002.1 coordinate 43,918, forward strand.
CACACTGAATGGCCAAGATATACTTGGGATAAAACTGGGGCAAATACATGGAGTGAAAGTGCTTTAAATACCCAAAATTTAAATATAACTTATCTTAATAAATTAGGTACTTGGGCAAATTTAATTACCAATACCGAATGGCAAGTTGGAGGCATGACTTCTCAAAATGGTTACGAACAAGGTGCTCATACAGCTTTTGAAAGTGAATTAGGAAGTGCTAAAACACCACTTACTAATCTAGCTAAAATTGGTATGATGTATGTTAGTGATTTTTACTATGGGGCTACAAAAGATTATTGGAGTTTACCAGGTTATGTACCATCTTTTGAAGATTATCGATTATCTGCATGGTATAATTGGACATGGATTGGTGATGATTTTTGGCTTATTACCCCAAGTACTAGTATTTCTACTCACGCTTTCTTTGCTTCTACACTTGGTGGTATGTATACATATTTAACAACCCGTAATCTTGTTGCAGCTCGACCAGCATTTTACTTAAACAGTAATGTAAATTATGTAAGTGGAACAGGAACAAGTGAAGATCCAATAATAATTGATTAGAAGAAAGGAAAGAATTAAATGGAAAAGAAAAATACACCTTTAATAATATTAAGTATATTTATATTTTTAATTATTATATTTAGTGCAACATATGCTTATTTTCAAGCCCAAAGAGATACTGATGCTAGTGCTGAAATTAACGTAACAACAGAAACAACAGATTCTCTTTCTTTCAATACAACTGATGCTATTAGTATTATGCCAACCATGACTTCATTTGCCTCAGGAACTGGTAACCAAAATGGGGAAACAAAAGCCACAGCAACACTAAGAGCCAATAGTAAAACTCATGAAGCTGTTGCTAATTATTATGTGTATTTAAAAATAACTAAGAATGAATTTACCTATTCAACTCCTGATAAAAAGCCAGAGTTAATTTTAACTATAACAGACCCAGATGGAAAAGTTTTGGGTGAAGATAGTCCTTATAAAATAAATGGATATGACTTTAAAAATGTAACAACAAATGTTAATGAAAGTGATAGCCAAGAAGTAAAAGGATATGACGTCACCGAAGCTCATGGTTTATTAACAATTGCCTATGATAAAGAAATTGATGTAACAGTGACTGATGAACCAAATGGCGAAAAAAGCGAAGAATGGAAAGTGATTTTAACCCTTATCAATTTAGATTCAGACCAACAAATAAATACTGGAAAGCATTTTAATGGAGAGTTATTAATTCAAAAAGAAGAAATAGATGTAACCATAGCTGATGAAGCTATACCTAATGAACCACTTACTCAAGCAGTTATTAATCTATGGAATAATCTTTCCTATGAAGAAAGTAAAATAATCAAACATGATGGTAGTGATGCAAATGATGCTAATGACCAAAGTTATAGATACACTGGTGGAGATTATGCTTTAACCTCATTAGCTTTAGAAAAAGAATATCAATCTATTAATGATATTATTAAATTAACATGTGGTGATGTAGCCTCAGAAATTGCTAATGATTATTGTGCATCAGGAGCAAAATATACATTAGATTATAACGATGATTTGCAAGAAGAGTTTACTACTTTAAAAGCCGTATTAACTAAAGCAATAGAAGATGGTTATATATCCGATAATAATGTTAAAAACTATGTTTGTTTTGGTGAAGAGTGCACATCTAATAAAGATAATTTATATCGCATAATTGGTGCTTTTCAAGTCGAAGAAGAATATCAAATAAAATTGGTAAAAGCTGATATTGCTGGCAAAGAACAATTAGGTGAAGAAGGTAATTATGCAATCCGCGATAGTACAGCTTATAACACTTATTTGGGAAATCATAATGAATGGCCAAGATATAAGTGGGATGCAAATGGAACAAATAGTTGGAGTGAAAGTGCTCTTAATAAAGAAAATTTAAACACATTTTATCTTAATAAATTAGGTGATTATGCAGATAAAATAGCTATGATGCAATGGCAAGTGGGTGGAATGACTTATCCTTTGGGTCATGAGCAAGGTGCACATACGGCTTACATAAATGAATTAGGTGATTCCAAAACCATTTCAAGTTACTCTGCTCAAATTGGCTTAATGTATGTTAGTGATTATTATTATGGAGCTACAAAAGACCGTTGGATTTTACCTGGATTTGTTTCTGATGGCAATGATTATCGCAAAGCAGCATGGGATAATTGGACATGGATTGGTGATGATTTTTGGTTTATAACGCCAAGTACAAGTGCTTCAACACATGCGTTTCTTGTTAGTACATATGGGCATGTACATACATTTTCTTCGGCAGATGATAGTCGAGCAGCCCGTCCAACATTCTATCTTAACGGTAATGTCAAATATGTATCTGGGACTGGCACAGAAAGTGATCCAATAATTATAAATTAGAAGTATTAAAAAAGTCATGATAAGTGGCTTTTTTTTAGGGTTTATAGTATAATTGTAACGTGGTGAGGAACTTTTATGAAAAATAACAGGATTCGTAATTTTTCGATTATTGCTCATATTGATCATGGTAAAAGTACACTGGCTGACCGGATTTTAGAACTAACCGGGGCGGTATCGAAAAGAGAAATGAAAGATCAATTGCTCGATAGTATGGATTTAGAAAGGGAAAGAGGCATTACAATTAAACTTAATGCCGTAAAATTAAATTATAAGTATAATAATGAAGATTATATTATTAATTTAATTGATACCCCTGGTCATGTCGATTTTTCTTATGAAGTATCCCGTAGTCTAGCTGCTTGTGAAGGGGCAATATTAATTGTGGATGCCGCCCAAGGGATTGAAGCTCAAACACTAGCTAATTTATATTTAGCTCTGGATAATGATTTAAAAATAATTCCGGTCATTAATAAGATTGATTTACCCAATGCTAATATTCCGAAAGTCAAGGAAGAATTAATAAACGTTTTAGGTTTTAAGGACGAAGAAATTATTTTATGTAGTGCTAAAACTGGTGAGGGTGTTAAAGAGATAATGGATGCGGTAGTAACAAGAATCCCAGCTCCGAAGATTCAGGAAGATGCTCCAACTAGAGCTTTAATATTTGATTCTTATTATGATTCTTATCGCGGGGTTATCTTACTTGTCAAAGTTGTCGATGGAAAAATTTGCGTTGGTGATACCATCAAAATGATGGCTCAAAAAAGTGAATTTGAAGTAGTTGAGTTGGGGGTAAAAACGCCAAAAGAAGAAAAATATCAAGAACTAGTAAGTGGGGAAGTAGGCTTTATTGCTGCGGCTATCAAAGATATATCGCATGTAAGTGTTGGTGATACCATCACTATAAAGGGATGCGTTGCAAGTCGGGCAATCGAAGGTTATAAAGTTATGAAACCGATGGTTTTCTCTGGGATTTTTCCGACTGAACCCAATAGGTATGAAGAATTAAAAGAAGCTTTAAATAAATTAAAATTAAATGATGCGGCTTTAACGATTGAACCCGAAACTAGTGAAGCTTTAGGTTTTGGGTTTCGGATTGGCTTTTTGGGTCTACTTCATATGGATGTTATAATGACCCGTTTAGAAAGAGAATTTAATATAGCTATTATTGCGACCAGTCCGAGTGTAGTTTACCAAGTATATTTAACCGATGGAACCAATATAGCTATTGATTCACCCAATAAAATGCCTGATAAAGTTAAAATAAATTATATTGAAGAACCTTATATTATGACAAATATTATTACCCCTAGTGAGTATATTGGGCCTATCATGGATTTATGTCAAAATAAAAGAGGTATTTATAAATCAGTTGAGTATATAGATACGACACGAGTTAATATTCATTATGAAATACCTTTATCAGAAATAGTTTATGATTTTTATGATAAATTAAAAAGTTATACGAAAGGTTATGCCTCTTTTGATTATGAATTAACTGATTATAAAACTAGTAACTTAGTGAAAATGGATATTTTATTAAATGGGGAAGTTGTTGATGCTTTAAGTGTAATTGTCCATCAAGATTTTGCTTATGCTAAGGGTCGGAGTATTGTGAAAAAACTAAGGGAATTAATTCCTAGGCAAATGTTTCAAATTCCCATTCAAGCTAGTATTGGTTCGAAAATTATTGCGAGAGAAAATATTAGTGCAATGAAGAAAAATGTTTTAGCTAAGTGTTATGGTGGCGATGTTTCAAGAAAAAGAAAACTATTAGAAAAACAAAAAGAAGGCAAGAAAAAAATGAAAATGATTGGCTCAGTCGAAGTGCCAAAAGAAGCCTTTTTAGCCATCTTGAGTGAGGAGGAATAAAATGAGTACTGAGGAAATTGTTATGGCGGCAAATCTTTATTTAACTGGTGAGTCTTTTCGGAGTTTAGCTCCTATTTATAAAGTATCCCATGTGACCATCAAAAATAACTTTAGTAATAAATTAAAAGACATTGATTATGATTTATGGACACAAGTCATGGAAGCCATTGAAAATAAAAAATTAGAAAAATCTTTAGATAATCCGGTTGTTCAAAAACGAATTTTAAAAGCTTATCAATTACTTACCGAAAAAGATTTAACAGTGGTCGAAATTGCCAAAGAACTTAATTCAACGGAATTTACGATTTACCGGGATTTAAAAAATCGCTTGGAAGCTCTTCATAAAATATCTAGTGATGTGGTTACGAAAGAAATGCTTGAGAAAGTTCAAAAAATCTTAACTACTCATAGTGCTAATAACCGGCCAGTTTATTTAAGTTTAGATAAATTATTTAAGAAAAATTCTTCAAAATATACTTTTTTAACTAGGTCAATTTTAGCTTTTCGGTTAACTTTACCAACAATTAAAGAATTATTTGGATATAATGAAGAATTTATGCAAGCAAAGATTAGTGAATTATGTCAAGATTATAAACATGCTTATGAATATTTATTTTATTATGAATATCCTAATCAAGAAATAGCGAAAAAGAATTTTTTAGATTATTATCAAAAATTAAATGAAGCCGTAGCTCGTAAAAATAAAGAAGAGTTAGATCAATTATTACTTTTAATAACTGATAAAGATTTTAAAGAAGTTCGCAAAAGAATTATTGAAAAAAAAGAAAGTAAACCAAGGGATAACCAAATCATTTTAGCTTATCAACTTAAATATAGTTATCCATCTTCCCTGATGGCTGAATATTTAGATACATCCCTTAATAATTATGAGTTAAGAATGAATCATTTATTTGCTCACAATGATTTAGACCAAGGAAGATATGAAAAGTTAAATGAAGCATGGCTTAAAGGTAATCTAATGGGAGGGCGAAAATAATGGCTAAGGCCGTTTATATGCACATTCCTTTTTGTCATAAAATATGTAATTATTGTGATTTTTGTAAATTTATTTATAATGAAAAAATTGCCGATGCTTATCTGGTGGCTTTAAAAAATGAAATAATTGACCGTTATATGGATGAAGCTATTTCGACTCTTTATATCGGGGGAGGTACTCCCAGTGCTTTAACTTTAAAAGAAATTAGAGCTCTTTTAGAACTAACGAAATTATTTAAAATGGAAGATAAGTATGAATTTACCTTTGAAATGAATTTAGAAGATATTAATAAAGAATTATTAGTTATTTTAAAATATTATGGGGTTAATCGCTTAAGTATTGGAATTGAATCATTTCAACCGAAGAATCTAACATTCATGGGTAGACAAGCCGACTTTCAAGATGCCCTAGCCAAAATTAAGTTATGCCGAGAAATGGGTTTTAATAATATTAATGTCGATTTAATGTATGCTATACCTAAAGAAACCATGAAAGATTTAAAAAAAGATTTAGATTTATTTTTAAAACTAGAACCTGATCATATAAGTACTTATAGTTTAATAATTGAAGAAAATACCAAAGCTTTTATTGATAATTATGATACAATTGATGAAGAATTAGACTATAATATGTATTTATATATATGTAAAAAATTAAATAATGCTCACCATTATGAGTTAAGTAATTTTGCTCTTCCTGGCTACGAGTCTAAACATAATTTAGTTTATTGGGATAATGAAGAATACTATGGCTTTGGGCTTGGTGCCGCCGGGTATGTTGATGGTGTTAGGTATGAAAATACCAAAAATTTAAAAAAGTATTTAGTGGGTGAATATGTAAAAACGAGAGAACTAGTTAATCGAGAAAGTAAAATGAAATATGAAGTAATTTTAGGTTTACGCAAGATTGAGGGGATTAATAAAAAGAAATTTCAAGATAAATATCATATTGATTTAGAAAATGTCTTTGATTTAAAAAAATTATTTAAAGATAAAGATTTAATTAATAAAAAAGAATATATTTGTATAAATCCGGACAAACTATATGTAATGAATGAAATATTACTAAAGATAGAAGGATTGATATAAGTGTTAGAAAGTTTAAAAATATTAAATGGGCAAATGAGTCCCAAGTTTGATAAATATACCAATGTTTATACCGTTTCAGTGGCAACCGATATTACTAAGTTAGCTTTAGACTTTTCTTCTTCGAAAGGGTATACAGTCGAAATTCTTGGTAATGAGGATTTACAAGAGGGCGAAAATATCGTTAGTATTGTGTTAGCTAATGGCGAAGAACAAAATACGTATATGATTTATGTTAATAAAGAAGAAAGTAAAGAGGCTTTAGGCGTAGCCACCAATTACGGGGAAGCACTTGAAGTAAAAAAGGAAGTACCTAATTATGTGGCTCCCTTGCTAGGTGGGACATGCTTTTTAATAATTTTACTAACCTTTGTTATTCTTTTTCATAAAAAGAAACAAAAAAAGAAACTATAAACGGACAATGGTGAAAGACTAAAGGACAAAATATATAATTTTGAAATACGGTTTACAATTGAAACAAACTAAAAGGCACATACAACATATAAAAAATATCAGAATAAAGAAAAAAATACAAATAGGAGCTGTCAAAAAGTTAGTGATTAATTTCTTTCGAGAGTTTTTTTTGCCAAAGCTCTCTTTTTATTGTGGCAGAATATAAATATAATGTATTAAAATTAGGACTAGAAGCATAATATATAATATATATTAGATTTATATAAAATATAATATATTACACATGTAATAACTTGACATTTTATATACACTATGTTATTATTTTAACTATGAAAGAGGTGTATTATGAAAAGTTTAACAACGGCTATAAGCGTCCAAATAGATAAACAAGACAAAGAGTTAGCAACTGGTATTTTAAATAATTTAGGGTTAAATATGAGTACATACATCAATATGGCAATAAAACAATTAATTAATAAAGACGGCGTGCCTTTTGAAGTAGTAAACCCTAGACCAAGTAAAGAATTACTTGAGGCAATCCAAGAGGGCGAAGATATACTAAACGGAAAAGTAAAAGCAAAAAGTTATACTAATATGTACGAAATGTTAAAGGATTTAAAGTCTTAATATGTTTAATTTAGAAAATACCAAGTACCACGTACAGTATACTAGCCGATTTAAAAAAGAATTTAAAAAAATTTTAAAACAAGGAAAAGACGAAAACTTATTTTTAGAGGTACTTAGCGTTATAGCAAACGGCGAAGAATTAGCCGAAAAGTATAAAAATCATAAACTAATAAATGATAAAACTTTTAAAGAGTGTTACGAATGTCATATACAACCCGATTGGCTATTAGTTTATAAAGTACAAAATGATGAATTAGTATTATTGCTTTTTGCAACTGGTAGTCATAGTGACTTATTTAATAAATAGAGGATATAGAGAAGAACTACTTAAAAAGTAATTACTCTAAATGGAAGTAAAAATTCAGTGCTTACTAGGACAAAAAAGAAAATCACAATAGTATATATTACTAGGGTGATTTTTTTATGGAATTTATAGCTCATCGTGGTTGGTGGGAAAAACATGATGAACAAAATAAAATTCCCGCATTAAAGAAAGCTCTTATGAGTTCTAAGTACTGTGGGGTTGAAACTGATGTTCGGGTAACTAAAGATAAGGAATTAGTTTTATATCATGACCCTTTATTTAAAGGAAAATTAATTAGTTCAGTTTTATATGAAGAATTAAAAAAAGAAAATATTCCCAGGTTAAGAGATTTATTAACTATTAATACTTCCAAAATAATTTTATTAGAATTAAAAGATTTTGAAATGGATTTAAAATTATTAATAAAAGAATTAAAGAAATATTCGGTTTCTAATCTTTATATTATGAGTTTTAGTACGAAATTAATTACTAATTTAAGACGTCTTACTAATAAGTATAAAGTGGGCGTTTTAAATTATGTTTTAAATAGTACTGATAATTATTCTTTTGATTTTATTTGTTTATTAAAAGGGACACTTAGTTTACAGGTTTTAGATATTTTTCAAAAACTTAAGATTGAAGTAATAGGTTATGGGGTTAAAAATAGCCATGATTTAACTTATAATCTTAAATATATTGTCAACCCCTAAGTTTTTACTTGCACCCTTTCTTAAGGTGTGATATATTTTAATTGTACTAGTACAAATAGTACAATGGAGGAAATATGATAGAATTTAAAAATGTGACGAAAAGCTTTCGAGGCAAGGGCAATGTCTTAGAAAAATTAAATTGTCAAATCCCCGATAATGCTATCTATGGTTTAGTTGGTGCCAATGGAGCCGGCAAATCAACGCTTCTTCGACTTTTAGCTAGTGTCTATGAAGCGGATGCGGGGAAAATTATTATTGATGGGCAAAATGCTTATGATAATTTAGAAGTTAAAAAAGATATTTGTTTAGTTCCGGATGATTTATATTTTTGTTCGGGCTATAATCTTTATGAATTAGCTCAATTTTATAAAGCTCTTTATCCCCAATTTGATTATGAATTTGTGGTTAAAGCCGCACGGAAGTTGAAACTAAAAATGGATGTGAGTATCAGTACTTTTTCGAAGGGCATGAAAAGGCAGTGTGCTTTAATCTGTGCTTTAGCAACTAATGCTAAATATTTATTATTTGATGAAACCTTTGATGGGCTTGACCCCGTGGTTCGTAATTTCTTTAAAAATGTTTTAGCTGAACAATTAACTCGCCAAAGTACAACCATTATTATGACTAGTCATAACTTAAGAGAACTAGAAGATATCTGTGATAACTTAGGCTTACTTTATAAAGGTTCAATTCTTTTTGAAGGGGATATTGACCAACTTAAAACGCATATGTTTAAAGTCCAAATATCTTTAAAAGAAGACTTTAATAAAGAAACGTTTAAAGATTTCAATATTCTTTCTTATAAAAAGATTGGTCGGGTAGCAACCCTTATCTTAAATGATGAAGATGGAAGTCGGGAGAAACTCAAGAAATTAAAACCACTTTTATTAGACTTTTTACCTTTAACATTAGAAGAAATATTTATTTATCAAATGGAGGCTTTAGGATATGAATTTAACGAAATGTTTTAATTATAAATTCTTTAAAGAAAATTTTAAAAAATCTAAAAGTATTTTAATCTTTTCTTTAGGAATAGTACCTTTACTTAATTTTATCTTTTTATTAATACTTGCTTTAAATAGCTCGAAAAGTGTGATTATCTTTAGTGAATTAAGTATGATTACGATGCTTGGCTCTTTAGTGGTTCCCACGGTTTTAGCTTTTTCTTTCTTTACTTTCTTATTTAAACAAAATAGTGTTGACTTTTATATGTCCAAACCAATAAAGAAATCAACCATGTATTTAACTAATATTTTGGGAAGTCTTATTTTATTAATTTTATTTATGCTTATTAATTCTTTAGTATTTGGCATAATTAATTTAACGACTAGTTTAGTTATCCCGATAAATATTATAATTGATTATTTTTGCTACTGGCTTTCCGCTTACTTTTTAATTTTTGCTATCTGGGTTTTAGCGATAACTTTATCAGGGAATGCTTTAACTAGTATAATTATTGTTTTACTTATCTTTTTAATGTATCCTTTTCTAGCCATATTTCATGATTTTCTTATTAATGATAGTGATATGCATTACATCTTATATTTTAAATCACAAGAAATAAACTTAAATCCACGGGAGAATTTCTTCTTTAATAGTATAATTAATTTTGTTACAAATGGAGTTTATAATACGGGCTGTATGGTAAAATCATTCCTTTTAAGTTTGGCTTACTTAGCCTTGGGTTATCTTGGGTTTACGAAAAGAAAAATGGAAAATAATGAAGGAACATTTAATAATCCTAAAATTTATTACTTAGTTAAGACTTTAACTTTCTTACCAGTTTGTGCTTTAGGTTATGTTTTTGTTCGGGGGACTGATGCTTCTTATTTTCTTATCGTCATTGTGGTGGCTTTAGCTTACTATATTATTTATGATATTATTTTAAGATATAATCAAACAAAACTTCGTTATTCAATTCTAATATGTATTATTAGTTTTGGGTTATTGGAAGGAAGTATTGCTCTTTTAGATAATGTTATTTATAACAAAGAAATTAAATATACCAATATTGATGCAATATTAGTAGACGTTCGGGTGGATAAAACTGATGATAATATTCAATATTATAAAAATGTTTTAATTAATGACCCAAGTTTAATTAAGAAAATTCTTACCAAAACAGTTGATGATTTAAGTAAACCAACTGTCTACTATTTTTCGCCAGTTGATGTTAAAAGCGAAGGAAAATGGTTTGGTGCTAATTTAATAATTGATAGTTTTGATGAGGAAATTATTGCTTATGCTAAACGGAATAATATGGTTAGTGTTTTAGAAAGTATTGATTATGATGATATTAAATATATTGATACAACTTATGATTTAAAAATTCCGATTACGGATAATTTAAAACAATTGTTAATAGATAATAAGAGTAAGAATTTTGTGAATAATAATGATGATGTTATCAATCTTTGGGTTTATCAAAATCATCGATATGATTTAATCCATTATCAAGTGGCTCGGAGTAAAGAATTAGAACAATTGATTGCTAATTATGAAAATGAAGATTTTATCAAGCACTTAGATGGTGTTTATATTACTTCCCTTGTTTCTAATCAAGAATATGATAATGGTAATTATGATGAAGCTCTAAGTTATGTAGCTCGGAAAAATTTTAAAGCTTTAACTGATTTCTTAAAGAAACACCAAAAAGATAAAGTAGCAGAAAAATTTATAACTATCTCAAGTTATGAAAGTAAAACTGGGAAAAATCATCAATATATAATATATGATGTTGATAGCTTTAATGAATTATGGCAAGGCTTCATAGATAGTCTTCAAAATGATAGCGAATATATTAGATTAACCGAAGAAGAATAATGAATATAAATATTGATTATAAATCACGAATATGTATCTATGAGCAAATCGTTTTAGAAGTCGAAAGATTAATTACTTTAGATATTTTAAAACCTGATGATAAAATCCCATCAATTAGGGAACTAGCTTGTAGTTTAAATATTAATCCTAATACGGTTAAAAAAGCTTATGATATTTTAGAAGAAAAAAATCTAATTATTTCGAAATCAACTAAAGGAACATTTATTAATAATGCTCCGCTGGATTTAAAAAGTGAAAAAATAAATACTTTATTAACTGATATCCAAAAAAATATCCGAGAATTAGAGAACTTAGGACTTGATAAAAAAGAAATATTAAAAAGATTAGCTGATTAAAAACTAATCTTTTTTTTAGTTTACAATTATTATTTTGCTCGGTATAATTAAGTTAATAGTAAATATATAAATAAAGGTGGTTTTATGCTCGAATATATTATTATTGGTTTACTTATTATTGTGATATTATTGCTAGTTATTTTAGTTTTAAGAAAGAATAATAATCAAGATTTAACTGAAAGAATAGGTCATTTTGAAGCTAATATTAATAAAGAAATTGGGGATTTTAAGTTTAGTTTTGCGAAAAGCCTCTTAACTGATTTTGATAAACTTAGTGAAAGAATTGAAAGAAAATTAATGAATATTAATGATTTAGTTAATGAAAGATTAGATAAAAACTTTGAAAAAAGTAATCGGACATTTTTAAATGTCTTAGAAAGATTAACAAAGATTGATGAAGCCCAAAAGAAGATTGATAGTCTTAGTATGGAGATTGTTTCCTTGCAAAGTGTTTTAACTGATAAGAAAACTCGTGGTACTTTTGGCGAAGTTAATTTAGAATATATTTTGCATAATGCTTTTGGGGGTAATCGCCAAGGGATATATGAAACGCAACATCGCTTTAGTAATGGTTATATTGTAGATTGCTTACTTTATGCTCCAGCACCCTTAGGGACAATTGCTATTGATTCCAAGTTTCCTTTAGAAAATTACCAACGTATGACTGATAAAAATCGAAGTAAAGAAGAAAGAAAAGAAGCTGAAAAGTATTTTGTACAAGATGTAAAAAAACATATTAATGATATTAGTGCTAAGTATATAATTCCTGGGGAAACTGGGGATGAAGCTATTATGTTTTTACCCGCGGAAGCTATTTTTGCCGAGATAAATGCTTATTATCCTGAGTTACTAAATTATGCTTATAATAAAAAGGTTTGGATTACGGGCCCTACTACTTTAATTAGTACGTTATCGATTATTAGTATGATTTTAAAAAATATGGAAAGAGATAAGTATGCCAAAGTTATTCATGAGGAATTAGCGAAGCTCGGTGTTGAATTTAATCGCTATAAAGAAAGATGGGATAAATTATCCCGAAGTGTTAAGACTGTTAATCAAAGTATTGATGATTTACATATAACTACGGAAAAAATTCAAAAACGGTTTGCGGCGATTAATAGTGCTGATGTCGGAATATTAGAAAATAAAGATAATTATGAATTAGAAAGGATTAGTGATAATTAATGACAGAAAGTTTAGTTAAGGGATTTGTGGATATCTTTTCGTTTTTAGGAACAACCTTGCTTGGTAGAAATTTAACCATCTTTTTTGTTTCCATGTGTCCTATTTTAGAATTAAGGGGAGGGATGATTGCCGCTTGCCTACTTCATTTAAAACCATTTACTAGTTTATTAATTTGTATTTTAGGTAATATTATTCCTATTCCTTTTATTATTTATTTTATTACGCCGGTCTTTAATTGGTTTAAGAAGAAAAAGTTTTTGAAAAAGTTTGCTGATTGGTGTGAGAAACATGCTCATAAAAGTAAAGGAAAGATTGATGCTTTAAAATACTATGGTTTATTTTTGTTTGTGGCTATTCCTTTGCCCACAACTGGAGCTTGGACAGGTTCACTGATTGCCGCATTACTCGGGTTAGATAAGAAAAAATCCATTATTGCGGCAATTTTAGGAGTTATTGTGGCAGGCTTAATTATGATGCTCGTTTCTTATGGTATTTTAGGAGGAATGTGTGGATGAAAGTTTATTTAATAAGTAATAATTTAGTCTTAGAAAATATTATTTATAAAACAGATGAATCCTTAGAACAAAAACGAATTAATCGTCCTCTTTCCATACCGGGGGAAAATTTAGCTTTAAAAGTGAGTAAAGCAATCAAAGTCGGAGCAATTTTTTCCTCAGATTATGCCTCAGCCTTAGGTACAGCTAAGTATCTATCGATGGCAAATGACTTACCAATTTATATCGACTCTAATTTGCGAGATTCCAAGATTGGGGTTTTAGAAAAAAATAATATTAAGATGTTAAGATATATGCAAGAAAGAGATTTTAATTTTCGCTATCCTGAGGGGGAGTCCTTAAATGAAACAAAGCTTCGGATGGTACGAAAAATTAATGATATAATTAAAAATTATCCAGTTGATTTAGCAATCATTACGCATAAAAGAGCTATTTTAAGTTATTTACTTGATTATACTGAACAAGGATTTAATTTAGATGACCGGTTAATTTTATCTTATAATGATACCGTTGTTATGGATGATTGTGATAAAGATATGGATATTATTGAACTAACTTATGATGATGGTAAAATTATCGGAATTAATACATTAGATTGGGAGGCTTTAAATGAAAGTACCAGTTAAAATTGGCATTAGTGCCAGACATGTGCATTTAACTAAAGAAACATATGATTTGTTATTTGATAAAGAATTGACGGTAAAAAATCCCTTAAATCAAGTGGGGCAGTTTGCGGCAAATGAAACCGTAACTTTAAAAAATGAATTTTATGAAATTAAAAATGTGCGGATTATTGGTCCTTTGCGTTCTTATGACCAAGTAGAAATTTCGGCTAGTGATGCTCGCTTATTTAAGTTAAATCCCCCAGTTCGGACCAGCGGGGATTTAGTTGGAGCGGAGAAAATTACAATTGAAACACCAAAAGGACAAGTTCAAGTAGCCGGAGTTATTATTGCTAATCGGCATGTTCATTTTTCACCCCAAGATGCCAAAAAATTTGGCGTTGTTGATAAAGAGCCTTTGAAGCTTGCCATAAATGGCGAAAAAAGTGGGGAAATTGATGTTGTGGCAAAGGTTAGTAGTGATGGGTATTTTGAAGTCCATTTAGATACTGATGATGCTAATGCTTTTTTACTAAAAAGTGGCGAAGAAGAAACTTTAATCATTTAGCCTTTTTTGTTATATAATAGGGATTGGTGATTTTATGGCTTGGTATATTGGAAACGTCAAAATTGCAAACCAAATTGTGGTGGCTCCAATGGCTGGTATTAGTAATACGACATTTAGACGGATTTGTAAATCTTTTGGAGCTGGTTTAGTCGTTGCGGAAATGGTAAGTGATAAAGCGATTGTTTTTGGTAATGTTAAAACTTATGAATTATTAAAAATGACCGAACAAGAACGACCTATTTCCCAACAAATATTTGGTAGTGATGTGGCATCATTTGTCAAAGCCGCAAAAATTATTGAAGAAAAAATGCACCCCGATATTATTGATATTAATATGGGTTGCCCAGTTCCTAAGGTGGCTATTAAAAATCAGGCGGGAAGTGCTCTTTTAAAAAATCCTGAAAAGATTCGGGAAATTGTTTCGGCAGTTGTTCAGGCAGTGCATGTTCCGGTTACAGTAAAAATTCGCAGTGGTTGGGATAGTAATAGCATTAATGCCCCTGAGGTTGCTAAAATTTGTGAGGAAGCCGGAGCTAAAGCCATAACTATTCATGCTCGTACAAGAATGCAAGGCTACAGTGGTAAAGCTGACTGGCAAATCATTAAAAAAGTCGTTGAAGCGGTTTCAATTCCTGTGATTGGTAATGGTGATGTTTTATCATGTTATGATGCTAAAAGAATGCTTGATGAAACTGGTTGTGCCGCGGTGATGATTGGTCGGGGATTACTCGGTAATCCTTGGTTAGTAAAAGATTGTGTTCTTTATTTAGAAAAAGGCATACTACCTGAGGAAGTAACTGTAAAAATGCGGATAGATATGATGAAATATCATTTAAATGAACTAGTAAAAGCCAAGACGGAAAAAGTAGCAGTTTTAGAAATGCGAACCCATTTTCTTCATTATTTAAAAGGTATGCCTCATAATAAAGAAATAAAAAATAAATTATGTTTAGCTAAAAGTCAAAAAGAAATTATCGATATTCTTGATGAGTATCAAAAAAATATATAAAATTACCCTGATTGGAAATTGGTTGGTTAGGAAAGTTAGCGTGATTGCTAGCTTTTTTTCATATATTCGACAAATTTGGCTAAAATACGCCAAAAATCGACAATTGTTTTGCTTGCCTTTTTTAATAAAATGGGTTTATGATAGAAACATTCCCTTAAAAAAGGGAAACGAAAGAGGTGAATATACATATGGCGAAAAAAATGCCCAACTTAATGACCGACACAGCCTTTAAAAAAATTTTTAATAATCCCGACATGATGGATTATATTGGGGCTATTATGGAAACCATTATCCATGAGAAAGTAAATCTTCAAGATATTTGTATCAAAAATACGGATATCTTAACCAAGTCATTTACTCCCGAAAGAGGTAAAATCACAGATGCTTACTTTACTTATAATAACTATCATATATTATTAGAAGCTAATAATTCCTATTATAAAGAATTATATAATTTAAAAATAAGATATGAATTTGCTTTATTTAATAATAGTTATAAATCAGGGGAAGATAATAATAATGATAATATCTTTATTCTAGTAAATATCAATAATTTTAAAATTGGTAATAAAGGAAGAAGAGAATATTATTATCGAGATGAACAAGAAATAATATTAACAGATAAGTTAAAAGTAATTAACATAGGACTTGATGATATCAAAGAAAAATGGGATAATGGAGGTACATTAAGTAGACAAGAACAACTATTTTTGTTCTTGAAAATAAATCACGAAGATGAAGAATATGTTCAAAAATTAATTGAAGGAGATGAAATATTAATGACGCTATACGAACAAATAAAAAATTTAAGTGATGATGATGTTTTGGAAGCTTTATTTGATAAAGAGGAAGAAGATGCTTTAGAATTAAAGTATATAAAAAAACATGAACGAGAAGAAGGTATTAGTGAGGGTAAAAAAGAAAATAAAATTGAAATGATAAAAAATATGCTAAAAGAACATGCTTCTTTAGAATTTATAACTAAAGTATCTAATACTCCAATTGAAGAAATAAAAGAAATAGAACGAGGATTAGCTGTGCAATAAAAAGAAAAAAATTAAACTGTCAAGTATGTCAACTAACTGTCAACTTGATTTTTTTTTTTTTTTTTTGATAGTATGCCTTAGAATGAGGGGATGTATTTTATGAAAAAATCTAGAAAAGAAAAAGGTTTAATTATGTTTACATTGTTTACACTTTCACTTGTCATAATTGGAGCAACCTATGCTTATTTTACCGCTCAAAAAGGAACGGGTGGCAGTGCTAATTTAACGGTGCAAGCTGATACTACTGATAATTTATCTTTTAGTGCGGAGGATGGCATTACCATAAATGCAACAAGTGATAACTTTAAATCGGGCGGTTCTAATTTAGATGGAGAAACTACGGCAACAGCAACCTTGATAGCTAATAATACGACTCATTTAGCCACCGAACATTACAATGTTTATCTAGTAATTGATACAAATGATTTGACTTATACAGAAGAAGAAAATCCTGAGTTATTATTAACGGTTTATGATGAAAATGATGAAGAAATAAAAACGGGAATAGATGGACTTGAATATAAGGAAAATATTCAAGGAGTAAGTGGTTTTGATATCACTGATAAAGAAAATAGTTTTACTTTATCAGATAATAATGAGATTAAAGTGGAAGAAAAAGATGCTGGTCAAAAAGAGGAAACTTGGAAAATAAAAGTAACCTTAATAAATTATGAATATGACCAACAAGTAAATACAGGAAAAACATTTCATGCTGGATTAGTAATAACCAAAGATAATTTAGAGTCTTATAAAATAACCAAAGTAACTGGTGCCACAGTTAAAAGATTATCCAATAGTTTAACCGCAACATTAGAGGTAGAAGAAGGAAATCAACAAGTTGAGGGATATTATTTTGCTAAAGAAGAAATAGGAGCTGTTACAACTGTTGCCAATGTAGATGAATATACCAGTCATGAATACATAAAAAGTGAAACCAATACTTATACATTTAATGATTTAAAAGAAAATACCAATTATAAAATATATAGTTATGCCCAAGATATCAATGGTTTTAAAAGTCCAGTTTATGTAACAGATTTAATAGCAACAGAGAAGATCTATACTTTTACTTATACCGGAAATGAACAAGAATTTGTGCCTCCTCAAGATGGAATATATAAAATTGAATTATGGGGTGCAAGTGGAGGTGAAAATGCTAATATTCGTCCTGATAGCGTAGGTAGAGGTGCTTATACTGTAGGTAATATAGAACTTAGTAAAGATGATTCATTATTTGTTTATGTTGGCCAAAGTGATGGAAATAATACGGCAAATATTAGTTTTAATGGCGGAGGTAGTGGTGAAACTTCCGGAGGTGGAGCCACAGATGTACGATTAGTAAATGGAAATTGGGATTTATTTGATTCCTTAAAGTCAAGAATAATGGTAGCCGCTGGTGGAGGCGGCGGTGCCTATAAAGATGGTATTGGCACAAATGATAATAATCAACGTGGAGATGGCGGTGGATTGTACGGCTTTGATGCTAAGTGGGAATGTAACTTACTAAATTGTGCTAATAATCCCTTTGATTATAGTGGTTATGGTGCAACACAAATCAAAGGTGGTAATCCTGGAAATGCCCATAATGATAATGAAACCCCATGCGATGAAAATTATGGTAAATTTGGAATTGGGGGAATGAGTATGGAATATTCCGGTCGCCATATATCGTCCGGCGGAGGAGGTGGCTATTATGGCGGTGGTTATGGCTTTCATCCTGGTGGTACGTGGACTGGTGGAGGTGGCGGTTCATCTTTTATCTCAGGATATGAGGGATGTGATGCTATAACGTCAACATCGACTGAAAATGCTATTGAACATACTCATCAGTCGGTTCATTATAGTGGCAAAAAATTTACTGATGCCAACATGATTGCTGGCAATTCCCTCATGCCAACCCATGATGGTAAAAATACTATGACAGGAAATTCTGGTGATGGTTATGCCAAAATTACCTTAGTTGGTTAGATAAGTTAGCGAGTTTGCTAGCTTTTTTCATGTATTCGACAAATTTGGCTAAAATACGCCAAAAATCGACAATTGTTTTTCTTGCCTTTTTTAATAAAATGGGTTTATGATAGAAACATTCCTTTAAAAAAGGGAAACGAAAGAGGTGAATACATATGGCGAAAAAAATGCCCAACTTAATGAATGATATAGCCTTTAAAAAAATTTTTAATAATCCCGACATGATGCATTATATTGGAGCTATCATTGAAACCATTATCCATGAGAAAGTAAATCTTCAAGATATTTGTATCAAAAATACGGATATCTTAACCAAGTCATTTACTCCCGAAAGAGGTAAAATCACAGATGCTTACTTTACTTATAATAACTATCATATATTATTAGAAGCTAATAATTCCTATTATAAAGAATTATATAATTTAAAAATAAGATATGAATTTGC
>CANQCI010000003.1 GCA_947589675.1 uncultured Bacilli bacterium
GCTTTTGATTTTTTACTTTCCCTATTAGTCGTATTTACTTTGACTTTTATGGGATGCATTTACTTTGAAATTTTGCCATTTTTCTAAAAATTTGCTTTAATAAATCAAATTCATATGAAGCACCTTCTACAACAATTAATACTGAACCAATATTTCTTTTAAAATTAATCTTTAAAGATTTTGTTGTATCTAGGCATTCCATTAAACACTCCATTTAAATACATTTTTTCTGTATTCTGAGATTCTCTCGGCATTTCCTCAGAAAATCTTTTTAAAACTGAACCATTTTTTGAATCAAAAGAAACTGAATATATTTGATCTGGTCTAATCAATGTATTATTTAAAATATTCGTAGAATGTGAAGTAAAAAATAATTGTGAATTTTTGGAATAATGAAAAAAATATTTTACTATGCATTCTTCTAATTCATTATGAAAACCACTACTAAATTCATCAATAATTAGCATACATTCATTATTAATAGCATGTAAAAATGATGGTATTAATTCCATAAAAGTTATATTACCTGTAGATTCAAAAATTTCTGGAATATAAATGTCTGTTCCTTTTTTATTAAACGAAATAAACTTTTTATTGTCATTTGCCTTAATAAAAAATTTTTTATTTGAATTAGAGAGTTCTGCACTATATTCTATTTTTTGCTTATAATCAATTTTTTCTAAAAATTTATTTATTTCATCAACTGTGTTGTTATTTAAATATTCATGAACCAATAAGTTTGTTCCTGAATAATTAAAAACTGTTCTATAATAGCAATTAATATATACAGATTTTTTCATATACTCAAACCATTTATTTAAAATTTCATTTCCGTAAAAATTAGTGTCAAAATAAATTCTACGTAAAAATAATAGTTTATTTGAAATATCATTAAATGTTTTTTCATCATTTAAATTAAACTTGGCAGTATTACCTAATCTTTCTAAAATTATTTGCTTATCAAATATCAATTTTTCGGAAACAAT
Source organism: uncultured Bacilli bacterium (assembly GCA_947589675.1). Lineage (GTDB taxonomy): Bacteria > Bacillota_I > Bacilli_A > RF39 > UBA660 > Onthocola_B. The sequence goes on from CANQCI010000003.1 coordinate 987, forward strand.
TTCGTTTAAATTTAATTCGATTAAATAAATTATTTCTTTTTCTTCCTCTATAAATGTATACTCAAGCTTGTAAGTTGGCTTATTGGTGTAAAAACTTTTATTGGGCATTAAATCTACTTCACTATTTCCAAATAATAAATCAAGCAATAAAGTTATACTTTTCAGTATTTTGGTTTTACCAGAAGCGTTTTCGCCAACAAAGAGACACCCCTTAAGTATTTTATTTCTTCCAACATTTTCAGTTTCTAAAAACTTGTAGTTAGTAGCCGAAAAATCTATTTCTGTGGGTTTAATAAAAGTTGTATAATTATCCAATTTTATTTTTTTTAACATAATATCACCTTTCTACTAATATTATAAGCAAAATGTAAAAAAAATACAACAACTTATAAAATCAATGTATTTTTTTTACACCATAATAATTTTTAATTATTTTTTACAATAAGTATTAATTGATGACTTGTGTTTCATTTTTTCACCATACCTTTCTTAGCTAAACAAAAAGGAATGTCAACATTTAATTTATGTTAACACTCCTTTATTTATCAGTGTTTTTGCTTTTATTTTCTATGAACAAATTATAATCATTTTCCACAACAGTTTTTATATTTCTTACCTGAGCCACATGGACATGGGTCATTACGACCAATTTTGTTTTTATTTACTTGCGGCTTAGCTTTAACTTTTTCTTTTCCATCATTAGCATTTAATTTTTGAGCTTTAGTTGGACGAGGTGGTTTAATTTCCTGTCTAACATCAATTTTCAAAAGGAAGGAAGCAATTTCGGCATCAATATCAGCCAAAAGTTTATCAAACATTTCATAACCTTCCATTGTATAAGCTTGAATTGGATTAATTTGACTATAACCTCTTAACCCAATTCCTTCTTTTAAATGTTCCATCGCATTCATGTGGGCAATCCAATTACGGTCAATAATTACTAATGCTAATTTTTTTTCAACATCATGCATTAATGGCGAAATTATCATTTTCTTTTCATAATCCTTTAAAATCATATCAAAAAGAAAATCAATAATTTCATCAGGACTTTTTCCATCAATATCTTCTATTTTTAAAACATGATTCTTTAAAAAGTTAGTATTTACATAGGAAACAATATCTTCAATATCATTTTCTGTTAAATGATTTTCAGGTGGTATATGAGATTCTACTAAATTAGTTACAGTATTTTTAAATATCTCAACAACTTTATCATGAATATTATCTTGATCCATTATTTCATTGCGTCGACTATAAATAATTTCTCTTTGTTCATTTAAAACGTTATCAAAATCTAAAAGATTTTTACGAATATCAAAGTTATTACCTTCCACTTTCTTTTGAGCGGCTTCAATACTTTTGGTAAATGACTTTGAACGAATTGCTTGGTCTTCTGGGAAGCCCATGGTTTTTAACACCTTTTTCATTTTTTCAGAGCCAAATTTCTTCATTAAGTCATCATCAAATGACACAAAAAATTGACTTGTACCTGGGTCACCTTGCCGACCTGAACGTCCTCTTAATTGGTTATCAATTCTTCGGGATTCGTGTCTTTCAGTACCAATAACATATAAACCACCTAGTTCTTTAACTTCATCTGTCAATTTAATGTCGGTTCCCCGACCAGCCATATTAGTTGCCAAAGTTATAGCTCCTTTTTCACCAGCTTTGGCTATAATTTCTGCTTCACGAGCATGGTTTTTCGCATTTAAAACTTCATGTTTTAAACCAGCTTTAGTTAATAATTTACTAATTTTTTCATTCGATTCAACTGAGATAGTCCCAATCAAAATTGGTCTTCCCTCTTCATGAATAAACTTAATAGTATCCACCAAAGCTTTTAATTTACCTTTTTCATTACAATAAACTAAATCTGGTAAATCATCACGAATAACTGGTTTATTCGTAGGGATTCGAATAACATACATATTATAAATATTTCGAAATTCTTCTTCTTCTGTTTTCGCTGTCCCAGTCATCCCTGATAATTTTTTATACATTCTAAATAAATTTTGGAAAGTTATAGATGCGGCTGTTTCCGCTTCAATATTAATAGGTACGCCTTCTTTAGCTTCAATAGCTTGATGTAGTCCATCTGTAAATTGTCTTCCTTCCATTAACCGTCCGGTGAAAGAATCAACAATAATAATTTCATTATTTTGCACTACATAATCAACATCTTTTTTAAAACCATAATTAGCCCGAATAGCTAAATTAATGTGGTGAACTTGTTTTGCATTATTAACCGCATATAAATTATCGACACCTAAGAAAGCTTCAACTTTTTTACTTCCCGCCTCAGTTAACGAAACATTCTTAGTTTTTAAATCAACGGTATAATCTTCTTCGTCTTTTAATTTTTTAGCAATTTTATCAGCTTTTGTGTATTCATCAACAGATGTTCTTCCACCCCCACTGATAATTAACGGAGTCCTTGCTTCATCAATTAAAATAGAGTCTATTTCATCGATAATACAATAATTTAACCCACGTAAAACCTTATGTTCTTTTTTTAAAACCATATTATCACGTAGATAATCAAAACCAACTTCACTATTAGTTGAATAGGTAATATCACAAGCATAAGCTTTTTGCTTATCTGGTAAAGACATATTATTTAAATTAACACCAACTGTTACACCTAGTGCTTCGTAAACAGGTCGCATCCATTCCGCATTACGGGTAGATAGGTATTCATTCGTCGTAACAACATGAACTCCTTTTCCCTCTAAAGCATTAAGATAAGCTGGTAAAACGGTTGTTAAAGTTTTTCCTTCCCCAGTTTTTAACTCGGCAATATTACCATAATGGGTTGCAAAGCCCCCTACAAGTTGCACATGAAATGGCTTTTCTCCTATTTTTCTCGCACAAGCTTCTCTTGCCACAGCAAAAGCGGGAACAGCGATATCATCAATTGTTTTCCCTTCTTCTAACATTGCTTTAAATTCCGCCGTCTTATTCTTTAAGTCTTCATCACTTAAAGCTTGCATCTCTTCATCTAAAGCTTCAACTTCTTTTGCCATCTTTTCAAAACGACATAATTCTTTATATTCACTATCAATTAATTTTCTTAATATACCCACGTATATCACCTCACTATGTATTATAACATGAGAATTACTAAAAAACTAGGTGGATACACCAAGAAACATCAACCCATATAAAAAAGATAACCTAAGTTATCTTGAAAACATCATTTTACGTTTATGATTCCAAAACTACCATCTTTACGACGATATAAGACGGAAACGCAATCTTCATCAATATTTTTAAAAACAAAGAAATCATGATTTAACATTTCAATTTGAATTAAGGCTTCTTCCTCATCCATCGGTTTCATATCAATATTCTTTCTTTTGACTATAATTTCTTTTTCTAATTCATCATCTGAAACATCAAATTCCATATTCATTTCAAATTTAGGGATATTTTTATATTTCTTTCCTAAACGGTCTTTGTTTTTGCGTATTTGTCTTTCCAATTTATCAATGACTAAATCAATTGCACTATATAAATCTTCATTTCTTTCTTCCGCCCGCAACGTAAATTTGGATGTTGGTACGGTTATTTCAATAGATTGGTCTATATTCTTAACCTTTATTAATACCTTACATTCAATATTTTTGGGATTTTCAAAATACTTATCTAATTTCCCTAGTTTTTCCGTGATGTAGTCTTTGATGGATTTAGTGACGGTTATTTTATCGCCACGAATAACGATTTTCAAAAAATCACTCCTCTTTTTCATTATAACAAAAAAAAGGGAAAAAAACTACTTAATTGTCGACATTTCTTCTTCAACAACATCAACAGCTTGCAAACCTTTAGAAGTTTCAATTAATTTAAAATTAACTATACTTCCTTCGTTTAAAGTTTTAAAACCATCTTTAACGATTGCTGAATAATGAACAAATATGTCAGAAAGTTGATCATATTGGATGAAGCCATAGCCTTTTTCGTTATTAAACCATTTGACTTTTCCTCTCATTATCTACCACCTACCCTTCTACTTATAATTACATGACTAACATAATAACTAATCCATCAAACTTTATTATTTTTTAGCCACAACGAAAGTATAACATTATTGCTAACCAAAAATATTTTTAGTGTCTAAAACTTAATTTATTATGCTTAAAATACTTCTTTACTCTCAATGTTCTCTTTATAGTGCTTTGATAAGAGATTAATACTTATACCATTATCCAAAATAAAACTATTATGACTCCAATCAAATTTCTGAGTTCTTTGCGTATTCACTAAACAAGCTCGATGAACCTGCTTAAATCTTTCATCCAATAAATAAAAAACATCTTTTAAACCCATGTTTATTGAATATAAATTATTATCTGTTACAATGACAACCTTCCTTTCTTCGGTATCCCGATAAATATACAATATATTTTCTAAATAAATACTTAGATTCATATCCCGATTTTGATAATTAAAACATTTTTGCTCACCCATATGCTTAAATATTAATTCTAAATCATTTTTTAATTTAATATGTTCTTTGGAACTTAAATTTAAAATATCAAATATGTTATGTAAATTATTCCAAGACGAATCCAAAATAGCTTCATTATCTTTAACTAAAATAATTTCATTATGATAATCATTTTCCCGAATATACTTAATTAACTGATATTTGCGATTTAAATCTTTCTTGCCCAAATCTATTATATAAACTTTCTGATTTTCCTTATTTAAAATTTCTTCTTTTAATCCAGGACATATTTTTTGATACTGTTTCATCGTAATTGTATTTTCATATAAAAAATCTAATTCACTAATCACATTTCTTACTAATTTGTAACATTTCTCTTCACTACCTACCATGATAATTTTTATCATACGCTATTAATTATATTATAATCTCACCCAATTTAAAAGAAGCAAAGTAAGACTTTACAATGCTTTTATATTCTCTAACAAATAATATTCACTATTCGTAAACATATAGGTTTTATTATGATATTTATTTTCAAAATTTTGATACATTTCAGTTATTATTTTACCATTTCCTAATAAATAGATATTGCGTTTTTTGATTTTACTTTTCAAAAAATTAAATAACTCTTTTTCGGTATTAAAAAAATTACTTTCAATTAAATAACTTTGGTATTTATTAAATTCATCAATATAATAAAGATTAATATAATTATCCCAAATTATTACATAAGCATCTTTTTGATTTAACTTTAAATACTTGCTTTCTTTTTCAACTTGAGTTTGGCGATAATTTAGTTTTTCAAAAATATTTTTTAAAAGAGATATATCCGCGGCTGTATATTTATCATGAACTACAATTAATATTTTCTCACCAATTAATCCCTTATTTAAATTATATTTATCACTTAAACTTTCATATTTAGTTATAAATTTATTAATACTAGCTATTTTCCCATTATCCATAATTCCTTTAGCTAATTTTACTTTAATAATATCTTGATGTTTATAATTTTTTAGATAAAGGCAATTATCGGTTAAGTAAAGGATATTTTTTTTCAACTATCATCCCTTCTTTTTTTGATATTTATTTTTAGTTACTTCTCCCCCACGAATATGCCGAATAGCCAAGTGGTCTTGAAAAATGTCGGAAACATTTTGGAATAAGTTTTTATCTATTTCTTTTAAGCGTTCACTTAAATCTTTATGAACCGTACTCTTACTGACATTATATTTTTTGGCTACTTCCCGAATAGTTTCTTTGGTATTAACCACATGCTTGGCTTCATTTAAAACTCGATCATTTAAATTTCTCATCATTAATAAACAACCCCTTAATAAAATTTATTATTAAGAGGTATTTTTTATGATTATTGAAGATCATTAATATTCATTGTATAAAATTCTTCTGGATCTAAAGAGCTTCCATTGTAGTAAACTTCAAATAGTAAACAATTATCTTTTTCTTTAGTTAAATTATTGTCCCCACTTTTACCTATAATATCACCCGTATTGACATGGTCATCTTTTTTAAGATTAATTTCGCCTAAACTGTAATAAACGGTTTTTAAATTAGTATTATGGGTTATTTCAATGACATTTCCTAATATTTCATCAGTAGTAACATTTGTAACCGTTCCCTCATATACCGCATTGACGTCAAAAGCTTCACTTGATGTATATAAAATGCCACTGTTTTGTAAATAGGTATTTTCATAGTAAACTAAAGAGTTTTGTTGCGTTACCTCATCATCCTTCATATCATAGTATGACTTACTTACCGTAACTTTTTCACTCGTAAAAGGTTTTGTGATTGTGGCAACTGGATTTTCCTCAGCTTTATCAATTTCTGCCGGTTCTGATATTACGGGTTCAGCGTCTTTTTTTAACGCATTTACCGACAAATCATCATATTGCAATTCAGCTTTTAAAGTTGTACCAAGTACAGTTATGGTAACAAATAAGATAACCATGATAGAAATATACAAGGTGGGAAGAACATATCCTTTCAATTTTCTTTTTTTCATAATTCACCATCCTACTTAAAGTATGGGATGATTTTGGAAAATTTATACAACATTTTTCGTTAAATTCACATTTTTATAATAATATTTTAATATTTCCTCGTAAGTAAATCCCAATTTAGCCATTTCATTTGCCCCATATTGACTCATTCCTACCCCATGTCCATAGCCCCTCGTTGTAATATTTATCCCCTTATCTGTAACTTCAATATCAAAATCAGTAGAACGAAGATTAAGCTTGGAACGGATGGTAGTACCTTTAAATTCTTCATCATTAATCACTATTTTATTAACTCGATTAGTATTACTTCGGGTAATTTCCCCAATCCGTATATTTGTACAATCTAAATTTAATTGGGTGCAAAACTCCTCTTTCGCAATTGTGTTGGTAACTACAAAGTTATCCACATTTTTATCCCAAAACGAATCCACACTTTCTAAATAATCTTCCTTTTCCCCGAATACTATGGAAGCATCTTCGGTTTTCCCATTACTCATGGCAAAATAATAAGCAATTATCACTTGGTCATTATAAGTCATAACTTGTGAATTGGTATCTTCAACCGCTTTCTTTATTTTCGCATAATACTTATCATAATCTTGTTGCCACTTATCTTGCATTTCTTCTTTTGTTAAATATGCTTGATTAGAGATATCGGCGATAACATCATAATTTTCTTGCGTATGTTGCATTTTATATAAAGCATATGTTCGGGCAGCAACCGCTTGAGCTTTTAAAGCTTCCTCTTGAAACAATGCGGGCATTTCCGCAGCAACCACGCCAACAACATAATCTTCTAAATTCATTTTCGCAATGGTATTATCTTCTGGATTAAGTAACGAAATATCTTCTTGGTCATTTAAAAAAGTAGTCTTATTATTTTGACTACTTAAAACAGCTATAATACTTAAAACAAATACTACCATAAGTAAATATTTATTTTTCATAAAATTAGTTCCCCTTTATACAATGGTTGTGAGGCTTACAAATTCTAATAAAAATTTTGTTAATAAATAGCCAAGAGCAAAACTCAAAACCATTGCTAATACTTTTGCTTCTTTATCATGTCCTTTTTTTATAAAGCCATTAAAATTAATTCCTGATATACCATATGCGGCGACAAAAGTAAATATGATATATAAAATTATACTAAAGTTCATATTTAGCCTTCATTTTCTTTAGCAATTATCTTATTAATTCTTCGTAAATACTTGGCATCACTTGGAGCTTTCGTAGCTAAAAATGTATCAATCATTTTTTTAATTTCTTCTTCATCATGTTTAATACTCAAAGCAATAACATTGGCTCCATTGTGATTTTTGGCATAAAAAGCATCATCTTCATCATCGACTTTCGCACAATAAATGCCTTTAACTTTATTCGCGGAGATACTCATGCCAATTCCCGTTCCACAAACTAAAATACCCACACTATTAGGCTCTTTTAAAACATTTTGACAAACATCAAACGCAAAATCAGGGTGATCATCTAAAGGATTATTCGGTATTTTTGAATCAATGACCGTTATCCCATTATTCGTTAAATGATTAATTATTAATTCTTTTACCTTGGCTCCCCGATGGTCGGCTCCTAAAAATACTTTCATATATTCCCTCTTTCCTAAATATTGTATCAAAAACTAATTAGTTAATAAATAAAAAAACAAAAATATCCCTACTTTTGTTTTTGATCAAGACCAAATTTTTTATTAAATTTTTCAATATTACCAGTCTTTTTAGCTTTTCCTTGACTTCCTGTATAAAAAGGATGACATTCACTACATACTTCAACATCAATATTTTCTTTAGTTGATTTTGTCATAAATGTTGCTCCACAAGCACAAGTAACTTTCGCATCTTTCATTTCTGGATGAATATTCGCTTTCATAATTTCTCCTTTCCCATGTTTTATAAAAAAACATAGTTTCTTTCGTCTTTTGTATTATAATATAATTAATATGGAAAAATCAAGTCTATTTTCGCTAAACACTTAAGCTTTTTCGAATTATTTTATATATCGCTTTATGTCCTTTATAATTCATATAATAACTAGTATTATCACTATAATATTTGGGATTTAAAGCTAGGGCGGTAATATCAATAAACTGGCAACTATTATTCGCGGCAATTTTTTGTAATTCTTTATTTATACTAAATACTGTATTTTGGTCTAAATTATAAGTGGGATATAAGCCAATAACTAATAAATCATTTTTATAAAATGTTCTTATTTCTTTCAAAAACAAATTATAATCATTAAGAAAATCCTCAATTCTTTTGGCATTTAATTTGTCTTTTAGTTGGTAATCCACAATTTCGTCCATACCAATTGCCAATGTTACTAAATTAGATTTGGCAATAATTTGTTTAAGCGGTATTGCACTTTCTTCCCCCATTTTATTTTCTTTTAAAGCATACTTTAATTCTTCCATGGTTAAACTATCTTCCATAAATTCATGATTATAAATAACTGGTTCATTTTTATTTTCATAATAATCTTTTAAATAATCGTTAAAACTTAAACCAACTACTTGATAAGAAGTTACGCCTAAGGCTACCCCATCACCAAGGGCAGTTAAATAAAATTTAGGCTTCATTGTTAAGACATTAATTAATATTGTCAAAGAAATTCCCATAACTATTATTAATAAAAGTTTATATCTTCTTTTCATTTTGCCTCCTAAAAAAAGTAGAGTTTTATCTCTACCATTATATTTATTATTTTAGGATTTATTAACAATCAATTATTTTAATTTTGGCTCCCACATTCGATAATTTATTTATTATTCGTTCATAACCTCTTAGGATATGTTCGGCATCGTTAATTATTGTTGTTCCAGAGGCTATTAAACCGGCGGTAACTAAAGCGGCTCCAGCTCGTAAATCAGTAGCCACAATTTCCTTGCCAGTTAAGGGAGTAGTCCCTTTAATTAAAGCTTTCATACCATTTACTTCAATATTTGCTCCCATCATATTTAAATATTTAATATGCCCCATGCGACTTTCCCAGATGGTTTCCTCAAAATGACTGATGCCACTGGCTTGGGTAAGTAACACGGACATTGGTTGACCTAAGTCAGTTGGAAATTCAGGATAAACATCCGTTTTAACATCCGTGCTTAAAAAACTAGGAGTTTGACTAATCATAATTCCTCCAGGAATAATGTCATATTTGATATTCATTTTTTGAAACTTGTCAAGTAAACTTTGTAAATACTCTGGTTCAATGCCCATAATCTTTAGGTTATCACCTAATAAAGCTCCCATGATAAGATAAGTTCCGGCTTCTATTCTATCGCAAATGACACTAACCGATGCGGAATGTAAATGCTCTACGCCTTCAATAGTAATCACATTTGTTCCGGCTCCTTTAATATTTGCTCCCATATTATTTAATAATTCGGCTATATTAATAATTTCGACTTCCTGAGCGGCATTATAAATTTTGGTTACCCCTTTGGCTAATGTCGCAGCAAACATAATATTAATTGTTGCACCGACACTTGCAAAATCTAAATGAATATCGCTTCCGGTTAATTCTTGGGCATCAATTATATATTTAGAATTATTTTCATCTTTCGTTACTGTTGCCCCCAAAGCTTCAAAACCTTTTAAATGGAGGTCAATCGGACGAGCCCCAATATTACACCCACCTGGAAAATAGATTTCCACATGTTTAAATCTGGCTAATAAAGCTCCCATGAAATAATAAGAAGCTCGAAGTCTTGTGCTTAAATCTTCTGGAATAACATTATTTTGTAAATTACGAGCATCAATGGTATATTTATCCTCTTCAAAATTGACATCAACATTTAAAAATTTTAAAATTGCGGTTAAAGCATCAGCATCACTAATTCGTGGAACATTACTAAGTTTAACCACACCATCAGCCATAATTGCCGCGGGTATTAAAGCAACTGCACTATTTTTAGCTCCCCCAATATTAATAGTTCCTGATAATTTATTTTTTCCCTCAATTATTATTTGTTTCATCTTCATCACCATATTAAAATTTATGTATTATGCTTAAAATAAAGCACATTCATCATAAATTTTAGGGTATTACCCAACTTATGTCAAGCAAACTTTGTGTTTGGAATGTCTACTTTTGTCTTTGCTTACTAGTAATATCGTCATAGTTATGCTAAGATTAAAAATAACAAAAAGTTGGAGGTAACATATGGAAATAAACGCTAGAAATTATAATTCAAATGAAACTATAAAATTTATTCGTCAAGGATTAAACGAAACCCAAAAAGCCATGGCAAAAAAAATTGGCATAAGTGAAAGCTCTTTACGAAAATATGAATTAGGAATAGTTAATTATACTTTTGAAACCTTACTACGAATTGCTAAAGAATATAATTTAGAAATTATAATTAAAGAAAAAAAATAAATTTTTAAAATAAATGATATATTCCTAAAATAAGTAAAATAACAATACCTAACAACGTCGCTTTTTTACCTATCATCCTCGATGAATATTTACCAATCAAAATTCCTAAATAAGTAAAAGCGGCACTACATAAAGCAAAAATAATACTAGCTTTTAAATAATTATGCGTTATCGCACTTATTCCTAAGCCCACCGTAAAACTATCAATACTTACCCCAAAGGCAAAGATAAAAAAACCTAATAAACTTAAATTAATTTCAATATTTTCATCTTTAAAATAATGAATAGCTAAATTAATACCTAAAAAAATTAATATTAAGCCCAATAATACATGGCTAGCTAAATTAAACCATGATACGAGTTTTAAGCCAAAAATATTTCCTAATAAAGGCATAAAAAAATGAAATAAACCCACAATAAGGGGAAGTATTTTAATTTTTTTTGAGTTAATAATTGAACCTAAACTTAAAGACAAAGAAAAAGTATCCATCGATAACGAAATCCCAATCATTAAAATGGATACAATTTCTTTCATTAATATTCACCACTAAAGTATATTATGAATACTCATCAATTATGTCTTTAATAAAAAAGGAATATTCAGCATCAGCTATATCAGCATCGGTTGCTTCTAATAAACATAAAGGAGGAAATAAAACACACCACCAATTTTCACCTAAACCATCCCCCAAAGTAACCACTAAAGATTCATAATTCCCCGCTTCATATTTAACATTCCTATAAGTTTTTTCAGGAAAATAATTTAATCCATAATTAGTTGAGAAATTACTAGTATATCTATTAATTGTTTTTTCAATGGTTGGAAGACTTTTATTAATATTTTGCCGCGATTCATCAATGGTTTTGGAATTAGCCATTATATCTTGAAAAATCGGTTTAATATCATTACTAATTAACATTTTTTGTTCTTGGTCTTTAAAATCATTACTATTAGCTATAATACGAAATCTAATAGCTGATGTGGGAATTATAACGGTATTTTCATCGGAACTAATTATCATTAAACATATACTTATTATAAACAAAAATACTAATATTTTTTTCAAACTTTATCACCTAAATTTAATAAAGTAACAAATATTAGTATTTTATTCATTATAAATAAACAAGTATCTATCTAAACCAGTCAAATCTGGTTGAAAACTATAATTGTGAATTGCAAGTTCATCAAGTAAACCCTTAAGTAAGTCTTTCTCATTATCCCCAATTTCCAAAGCGATTAACCCTGGTTTAGTTAGATTATTAAAAGCATAACTTAAAATTTGTTGATAAAAATATAAACCTTTATTAGGAGCAAATAACGCTAAATGAGGCTCATTTTTTAAAACAATATCTTCAATAAATCCATCCTTATCTAAATAAGGGGGATTAGAAATTATAACGTTATATTGTTTATTTAAAGGCTTAGTCATATCATGATAATAAAAATTTATTTCTAAATTATTATTTTGGGCATTTTCTTTAGCTAAGTCTAAAGCTTCAAGGGAGATATCAACAGCATCAATTTCACAATTAAGGCTTTTTTTTAACGCAATAGCAATACACCCAGAGCCTGTACCTAAATCAATAATTTTTAAATCTTTTAAACCCATTCGCTTTATTTCTTCAATTGTTTTAGCCACTAAAGTTTCGGTTTCAAAGCGAGGAATTAAAACTCGATTATCAACTTTAATAATATTACCACAAAAATCAACATTCCCAATAATATATTGGATTGGCTCCCCACTTGCTAATCTATTTAAAGCATCAGTTTGCTTCGCTTTAGGAACATATTTTTGAATTAATTCTTTATCAGTCAAAGTTTTCTCCTGCTAATTTTAATTTTAAATCCTCGGTAATTAAGGCTTCAATTATTGGTTCTAATTCCCCATCCATCACACGGTCTAAGGTCATCGTTGAAAAACCAATCCGATGGTCTGTAACCCTGTTTTGAGGATAATTATAAGTCCGAATTTTTTCTGAACGGTCACCAGTACCTATTTTAGATTTTCGTTCTTCACCCATAGCTCCTTCTTGAGCTCTTTTTTGTTCATCTAATATTTTTATTTTCAAAAGATTTAAAGCTCTTTCCTTATTTCTTAATTGACTTCGTTCCGTTTGACACCCAACAACAATGCCCGTTGGAATATGGGTTATCCGTACTGCCGAATTAGCGGTATTAACTGATTGTCCTCCGGCTCCACTAGAGTGAAAGACATCAACTTTGATATCCGTATCCTTGATTTCCACATTACCAATTTCATCAAACTCCGGCATAACTAAAACTGTTGCTGTTGAAGTATGTACCCGTCCTTGGGCTTCCGTTTCAGGAACTCTTTGGACACGATGTGAACCACTTTCATATTTTAATTTCGAATAAACATTACTGCCCTTAACTAAAAATTCAATTTGGGCAAATCCCCCACTGGCTCCCTCAATTGCATGAACAACTTCAATCTTCCAATTATTTTTATCAGCATAATAACTATACATCCGAAATAAATCACCAGCAAATATATTAGCTTCATCACCACCTGCAGCTCCCCGAATTTCCATGATAACATTTTTGCCATCATTTTCATCTTTCGGTACTAATAATATTTCTAATTGATGATATAACTTTTGTTCCTCTTCTTCTAAATTTGCCATTTCCATTAAAGCCATTTCTTTTAAATCAGGGTCATTTTCCATATCTTTAGCCTGTTTCAAATCATCTTTGACTTTTTTATATTGTTCATAAATATCAACAATTTCTTTTAAATCACTTTGTTCTTTAGACAATTCTTTTAATTTATTAAAATCATTTAATACTTCTGGTTTAACTAATTCTAAATTTAATTCCTTAAATTTTTTTTCAATGGCATCTAAGCGATTAAACATAGTAACCAACTCCTCGGTATAATTCTATCGAAATTTTCCCAAAATAACAAGTATATGTTTTTAAGTTTAAAAAAAGTAAACCGAAGTTCACTTTATTTTATACAAGCTTCAATAAACCCCACAAATAAAGGATGAGGTCTAGTTGGGCGACTTTTAAATTCAGGGTGAAATTGACTAGCTATAAAAAACTTATTTTTAGGATACTCTATAATTTCAACCAAATTACTAGCTTCATTAATACCTGAAAAAACTAAACCTTTACTTTCTAATAATTCTTTATATTTGTTATTAAATTCATAACGATGGCGATGTCTTTCTAAAATGTTATCAGCACCATATAATTTACTAGCTAAACTATTTTTTTGTAATTTACATTCGTAGTTGCCGAGCCGAAGAGTTCCTCCCATATTTAAGATATATTTTTGATCAGCCATTAAATCGATAATTGGCTCTTCGGTCGTTTGGTCAAATTCCGTAGATGTAGCATCTTTCAACCCACAGACATGGCGGGCAAACTCAATCACGGCAATTTGCATCCCTAAACAAAGACCTAAATACGGAATGTTGTGAACTCGAGCATATTCACAAGCCTTAATTTTTCCTTCAATTCCTCGAGAACCAAATCCCCCAGGAACTAAAATACCTTTTACCCCTTTAAAAATATCATCTAATTTCACATTATTTTTCTCTAAATCCTCAGAATCAATCCATCGAATATTTACCTTATAATTATATTTATAGCCAGCATGTTTTAAGGCTTCACTAACAGAAATATAGGCATCATGAAGTTCAATATATTTACCTACTAAAGCAATTTCTACTTCATTTTTTAAATTAGCAACTGTATTAATTAAATTTTTCCATGCACTTAAATCAGCTCGATGCAAAGTTAGTTTAAATTGCTTTAAAATAATTTCATCAATTTTTTGATTATAGTAATTAATCGGAATTTCATAAATATTTTTCACATCTACAGAGTCAATTACATTTTCAAGAGGGACACTACAAAAAGCGGATATCTTTCTTTTTAAATTTTCCGGAGTAGCATAGGGAGCTCTTAAAACCAAAGCATTGGGATAAATCCCTAATCCTCTTAAATCCTTCACACTATTTTGGGTAGGTTTACTCTTTAATTCTTCTGAACCATAAATGAAAGGAACGAGTGTAGCATGGGTAATAAAAATATTTTCATCACCTAATTCATGTTGTAATTGCCGAATTGCTTCTAAAAAAGTTAAAGATTCGATATCACCTACTGTTCCCCCAATTTCGGTAATAACAATATCGGCTTGGGAAGAAACCCCCGCTTCAATAATTTTATTTTTTATTTCATTGGTAATATGAGGAATCATTTGCACGGTGGCACCTAAATATTCCCCTTTTCTTTCTTTTTCAATTACCGAACTATAAATCTTACCACTGGTAATATTCGAACTATAATTTAATTCTTCATCTATAAACCGTTCATAATGACCTAAATCTAAATCGGTTTCACAGCCATCATAAGTTACAAAAACTTCTCCATGTTGCATAGGGTTCATTGTCCCCGGATCAACATTAATGTAAGGATCAAATTTTTGCATAAAAACTTTGTATCCTCTAGCTTTTAAAAGCAAAGCAATGGATGAAGCTGTTATTCCCTTTCCTAAACCAGAAACAACTCCACCAGTCACAAATACATATTTTGTCATATAATACTCCTTCACTTGAGAGTAGGCTCTCTTAAATTATATCACCAACAGCAAGCTAAAAAAAGACCAATTTAGACTATTCTAAATTAGTTTCATCAGGGTCATCGACAATCATTAAATCGGCTAAATCATCATCAGCTACATCATCAGTTTCATCATCTTTATCATAAAAAATATCTTCGTCATTATTTTCTTCATTTATGTCTTCTTCAATATCTTCATTAGTTTCTGTAACTTCTTCATCTTCATCACTATCTTCAATGACAACATCTAATTTATGACGAGATTGTAAATCCCAAAAGCCATTATCTAACATAATAAATTTTTTATTAATTGACATTTGTTCAAAAAAATCCATTAACTGATTTTCCAAAACATTATCAGGTAATTCTAAAACTTCACAAACTTTTTTAAATATATCAGCTAATTTCATTTTTTTACCTGATTCTTGTAAAACTATTAAGGCTATATCATCATATCCCATTAATTCTAATTCTTCTTTAGGTATATCCTTTAATTTCATGTTAATCTCTCCCTACATTTTTTCTGGTGGTACAACACCTATTAAATCTAATGCATTAAATATTGTTTGTTTAACACATTGAATTAAGTTTATTCTTTCCTTGGTAGCTTCTTCATCATCGGTAATTATACGATTATTAGCATAGTATAAATGAAATAAGCTAGCTAATTCATAAACATAATTAGTAATTAAATGAGGAAGCTCTTTTAAAGCGGCGGTTTCCACCACTTCTGGAAATTCGTAAACTTTTTCTAAAACATTATATGATGAATCATCATTTATTGCAACATATTTCGTTATTTTTTCATCTGGTTGACGTTCCCGCAAAATGGAACAGATTCGAGCATAAGCATAGCAAACATAAAAAACAGGATTATCATTCGATTTTGATTTAGCTAAATTAAGGTCAAAATCCATTTGTGTATCTAAACTATATTTTGCAAAATAATATCTTGCCGCATTTACCCCAACTTCATCAATTAATTCTTTTAACGTTACGGATTTTCCGGTTCTTTTACTCATTTTTACAACTTCGCCATTTTCCACTAAACGGACTAATTGAAGGAGTTTTACTTCTAATTTGTCGGGATCATTACCCAATGCTTTAACACTACTTTTAAGGCGAGCTACATAACCATGATGATCAGTTCCTAAAATATCAATCATCTTATCATAGCCACGTTTATATTTATCTTTATGGTATGCTATATCAGCCACCAGATAAGTAAGGGTGCCATCTTCTTTCACTAAAACATGGTCTTTATCATCTAATAGTTCACTACATTTAAACCAAGTAGCCCCATCAGCTTCATAAGTATAACCAGATTTACCTAATTCCTTTATTAAATCATGTAAATCATATTGCTCGGCTATTTTCTTTTCACTCGTAAGCTTATCATAAATAATTCGATATTCTTTTAAATCATCCATAATATGGTTTAACATTTCTTTAATCCCTAATTCTTTAAAAAAATCAATTGGTTCATTTAAATATTGATCTTTTTTGGCATCATATAGGTTTTGAGCTATAACTTTAATTTCCTCTCCATAATAACCATTTTCAGGCATAGGATTAGCAATACCACATATATTTTGATACCGAGTTAAAATTGATAAAGCTAAATTATTGATTTGACTACCTGCATCATTAATATAATATTCTTTAGTTACATTATAACCCGCAAAAGACATAATCCGAGCTAAAGAATCTCCGTAAGCTCCCCCTCGAGCATTGCCTAAATGTAAGATTCCCGTTGGATTAGCACTAACAAACTCAATATTTATTTTTTTATTATGACCAATATTACTCCGACCATAATTTTCTTTTTCTTTTAATACTTTATTAATATTGGTAAATAAATAATCTTTTTTCACAAAAAAATTAATAAAGCCTGGTGATTTAATTTCCATTTTGAGTATTTTATCATCTTCGATTTGAGATACAATTTCCTCAGCTATATCTAAGGGACTTTGATGTTTTATACTCGCTAATTTAAGGGCTACATTAGTTGAAAAATCGCCATTTTCAGCCTTTTTAGGTTTAGTTAATTCAATATCTATCTCACAATCTAATTTTTTAATTGCTTTAGTTAATACTTTAATTAATTCATTTTTCATCTTATCACTCTTTTCTTATTATAGTTAATTTTTTTTCTTCATCCGCAATCCAATAAGTTATTGCGATTTTTTGTGGTGTAATTTGCAAATCACATGTAATATCAATACTACATTGTTCTCCACTAGCAAATCTTATATTACAAACTTTACTGGGAAAATCAATATCCATTACATAATCATTGGTTGTTCTTGTATATAAACTTTTATTAAAATCTAAATGATGACAACCAGTAGCCTCCGAAAAGTCTAACTCATCGTCATTCATAATACAAGGAATATCTTCTTCACCTAATTCAAAAACCCCATTTGAAGTTAATTCCCAATCAATATCCGTTTGCAAAAATACACCTTCTTTTTTTCGAAAACATTATAGCATGTCTAATTATACTTGTAAATTACAAAATAATCCTAACTTTTTTATTATAATTTTTTAATACTTTTCCATACTAAATTTTAGGTGATACCCTTGAAAATTATAAAATTTGCTCTAAAATTAACAACCTTTCTTTTTATATCTTTTATTGTCGTTATTATCGGCTTATATACTTATGCTTATTTAAGCCCTAAATTGGATTTAAAAGCCAGTGGTAGTATGTATATCTATGATTCTAAAGAAGATTTAATTTATCAAGGCTCTAGTTCCAATGAATGGGTTAATATCGAAGATATTAGTCCTTATGTATTAGATGCGGTGGTGGCGGTAGAAGACAAAAATTTTTATAAGCATAATGGTTTTGATTATTTAAGAATTGCTAAAGCAATGTATCTTAATATTAAAAATCGGTCTATTGTCCAAGGAGCATCAACTATTTCGCAACAATACATTAAAAATTTATATTTAGATTTTAACCAAACTTGGAAGCGAAAAATTGAAGAAGCTTTTTTAACTTTAGAATTAGAAGTTCATTATGAAAAAGAAGACATTTTAGAGGGTTATTTAAATACGATTAATTATGGGCAAGGAAATTTAGGTATAGTTAATGCGGCTCAATATTATTTTAATAAAAAAGCTAAAGATTTATCTTTAGAAGAAGCTATTATTTTAGCTGGTATTCCTAAAAATCCGAGTCGTTATAATCCGGTAGCTAATTATGATGAATGTATTAAAAGAGCTTGGGTTGTTGCGAAAAGTATGTTAAATAATAATCTCTTAACCCAAGAAGAATATGATAATTTATTTAAAGAAAAAATCCAAATTTATGGTGAAAATAAAGATAATAATTTACAAATGTTAATGTATTACCAAGATGCTGTTTTAAATGAACTTAATGGAATAAAACAAATTCCCTCTTCTTTACGGGAGTCAGGCGGGTTAAAAATTTATACTACTTTAGATTTAAATGCTCAAAAGAATATGGAAGAAAGTATTTTAAATAATACTGATGATAATAAAATTCAAGTCGCTAGTGTGATTGTTGACCCTAAAACGGGAGCTGTGAAAGCCCTTACAGGAGGCATGAATTATACCACAAGTCAATATAATCGAGCTTTAAATTCCAAAAGGCAAGTTGGGTCAACTATGAAAAGTTTTCTTTATTATGCCGCCTTAGAAAATAATTTAACGATGTCAAGCACTTTTTCCAGTGAGCCAACCACTTTTAATTTAGCTAACGGAAAAACCTATGCTCCAATTAATGCTAGCGATGTCTATGGTAATAAGGAAATCACAATGGCGGCGGCGGTTGCCTATTCTGATAATATTTATGCCATCAAAACGCATTTATTTTTAGGTTTAGATAAAATGATTGAAGTTGCTAATCGAACCGGAATAAAAGAAAATTTAAAAGAAATTGCTTCTCTTCCTTTAGGGACTAGTGAAATTAATCTTTTAGACTATGCTAGTGGTTATACGACTTTTGCTTCGGGTGGCTATAAAAGAGATTTATACTTTATTGAAAAAATTGAAGACTTAGATGGTAATGTTTTATATGAACATAAAAATGAAAAAGATTTAGTTTTAAATCCTAATTATACTTACATTTTAAATGAAATGCTTACCTCGACCTCAAATAGTGCTTTTATCGATTATACCACGCCAACAGCTTTTCCAATTGCTAAAAAATTAACTAACAAATATGCGATAAAAACTGGAACAACAAACACTGATTATTGGATTGTTGGCTATAATCCAGACTGTTTAGTTATGACTTGGATGGGCTATGATAACAATGAAGCGATGAATGCAAAAGTACGAAAAAGTGGACGAAATGCGTGGGCGGATACAATTGAAGCTTACTTAAGCGATAAAGAAACTGCTTGGTATGAAACTCCCGAGAATGTTGTTGCTGTTCCTTTAGATGCCATAACGGGAAAAACTACCAATAAAAGTAGTAAAATTGCCCTCTTTTATTATCTTAAAGGAAGTGAACCAGGTTATACTCCCGAACAATATGTTTCAAGTGAAACTAAAAAAGATGGGGAAAAAAATTAATAAAAAATGGTATCCACCAAAATGCGGGTACCATCTTTTTATATTTTATCTTTCTTTATTTTAATATTTATTTGATATTCAGCCGGTAAATTGATTTCTTCCACTTTTACTTTATCACTATCTAAATGTAAACCACGGATAGTATTAATAATATTATTCAAAAATTCATTTTCGGTAACTGATTTATCTTCTTTGACAGACGGAACAATAAAGTCATCAAGCATTTCAATCCCATCTGTATTATTTAAAATATCTTGAGGTGTTTTTTTCACATTAGTTTCTGGCACTTTATAAACAACTGGTTTTTCTTCCATATTCATATCGGCTGCTTCATCTTCCAAAAAGTTAAAGAATTTATTAGGCATTTTATCAGCACCATTATACATTAAATTAGGATTAATTACTTGTGGTTCTTCTTTTGGCTTAACTTCCTCCTTAGCACCTAATACATCTTCTTTAATTGGTTGAGGAGAAACTATATCTTGAGCCATATTTACCATATTATTAATATCAAAGTTTTGAATTATAGGGATATCACTATTATCATTATTTATATTCATTTTCTTAATTTCCTCTTCTAATTGACGAACAGTCAATCTTTCATTTATTATTCTTTTTAATAATTCTTTTTGAACACTTAAATCCTTTACTTTTAATAAACTTCGAGCATGTCTTTCCGATATTTTTTCTTCTAATATTGCTTGTTGGACATCATCATCTAAAGATAATAATCTTAATTTATTAGAAATTGCTGATTGCGAAATCCCCATTCTTTTAGCTAGTTCTTCTTGGGTCATTCCATCTTTATCTAGTAAAGCTTTATAAGAACGAGCTTCTTCAATGGCAGTTAAATCTTTTCGTTGAATGTTTTCAACAATAGCTACTTCAGCACTTTTATTATCATCCATATCAGATATAATTGCGGGAACGGAAGTAAGACCTGCCATCGTGGAAGCTTTATATCTTCGCTCACCTGCTATTATTTCATACTTATCGCCCACTTTTCGCAATACTAATGGTTGAATTATACCATGTTGTTTTATCGAATTAGATAATTCTTCTAAGGATTTATCATCAAAAGCCAATCGTGGCTGAAAACGATTAGGTATTATATCTTCAATGGGAATTTGTAAAACTTTATTTTCAATATTTGTTTCGTTCACAATAAAATCAACCCTTCACTTCAATTTTTATTTTATCTTATTTACTACCTTTTTGCAATGGCTTTTTAATTATTTTGTCATAAGGACGTAGTATATTTGGCAAACTATTTTCTAATTTTTCAATAGAAATTAAGGTTCTTTTTCCAAATGTAAACAAATCAAAACTTTCTATTTGCTTAATCTTACTTTTTAACACTTCTATACAGTATGTTGATTCTTTAATTTCTTGTGAAGCATTAGCTTTCATCGCAATAAATTTTCCATTTTTCTTGACAAGTGGTAAGGCTAATTCGCATAACACAACTAACGTAGTAACAGCTCGAGCGGTTACTATATCAAAATAATTAAGATAATTGGGGGCAATGTTTTCAATTCGATTATTTATAATGGTAATGTTGGTAAGTTGTAAGTTATCAACAACACTTTGTAAAAAAGTTGTTTTTTTATTATTAGAATCGACTAAAGTCACGTGAATATGCGGAAAAAATATTTTTATTACTAATCCAGGAAAGCCCGCCCCACTACCGATATCTAAAAAGGTTGTACATTCATTTAAGTCTACAACTTTTACCAAAGTTAAAGAATCATAAAAATGTTTTACATAAACATCTTCTAAATTACGAATAGCTGTCAAATTTGTATGCTTATTATATTCTAATAAATATTGAGCATAGTAATCAAGTTGATTTACCATTTCTTCTGTATAGGAAATATTAAGCTTGGCAATTTCCTTTTTAAATTCTTCTTTAGTCATGATTATATTCCTTTTTTAGATAAATACTTAATAATGATATATCAACCGGATTTACGCCACTTATCCGAGAAGCTTGAGCAATAGTCCGAGGGCGAACTTGAGTTAATTTTTGCCGAGCTTCACTAGCTAGATTTTTTACTTTTTGGTAATCAATATCTTCGGGAATTTCCTTTAACTCTAATTTATTTAGCTTTTCGACTTCACGATAAGCTTTGTTAATATATCCTTCATATTTAACAGCAATTTCTACCTGTTCTTCCACTTCTTCCGGATAATCAATTGTTATTATTTTTTTTATAAAATTTATTGTTATTTCTGGTCTTTTTAATAAATCATAAAAACTTAAACTACTTTTCGGAATATCAAGCTTATTTTGCTTAAAAATATTTTCTACTTCGCTTGTTAATTTGCAATGATTTTCTTTTAGATAATTTGTTAATTCCTTTATTTGTTTTCTTTTTAACAATAATCTATTATAAGTTTCTTCACTAATCGTGTGATATTTGTAAGCATAATCTCTTAAACGCAAATCAGCATTATCATGTCTTAATAACAAACGAAATTCGGCACGACTAGTAAGCATTCGATATGGTTCAATAGTTCCTTTAGTTACTAAGTCATCAATTAATACGCCAATATAGGCATCACTTCTTTTTAAAATTAATGGTTCTTCATTATCAACTTTTAATGACGCATTAATTCCGGCAATTATTCCTTGACCCGCCGCTTCCTCATAACCACTTGTGCCATTTATTTGCCCAGCTGTAAATAAGTTAGCTAAAACTTTATTTTCTAAAGATGGTTTTATTTGTAAGGGATCAATGGCATCATATTCAATGGCATAAGCATATTTAGTTATAACCGCTTTTTCCAACCCTTTTAAACTATGAACCATTAATTCTTGAACATCCTCAGGCATACTAGTAGAAAATCCTTGTAAATACCAATCATCATAATATAAACTTTCCGGTTCTAAAAATAATTGATGACGTTCTTTATCAGCAAATCGTACTATTTTATCTTCGATTGATGGACAATATCTAGGGCCAATTCCCGTAGCATAACCGCCATACATCGCTGATTTTTTTAAATTAGCTTTAATTATTTCATGAGTCTTCGCATTGGTATATATCAAATAACAAGGATGTTGGTCAGCAACTTGATAACTAGGCTGATCATCAAGGCTAAATGTCCAAAGTTTATCGTCACCATCTTCACGTTTCATAACTGAAAAATCAATTGAACTAGCTTTTATTCTTTGCGGAGTTCCAGTTTTTAAACGTAATATTTTTAACCCATATTCCTTTAATCGATCAGAAAGATGATTACTACGTCGTTCTCCATGTGGCCCTCCAGGTGTATTTTTCGCACCCACCAAGATATTTCCCTTTAAGTAAGTTCCTGTGGTTAAAATAACTGTTTTGGCGAGAATTTTTTCCCCCGCTTCTGTAATAATTCCTAACACAGTATCATCTTTTACAATTAAATCCTCAACCATGGCTTCTTTTATTTCCAAATTTTCGGTCTTTTTTAAGGCTTCTTGCATATTGTGGGGATATGTTATTTTATCAGCTTGAGCTCGCAAAGAACGAACAGCTGGACCTTTCGAATTATTTAACATTTTTATTTGTAAATGGCTTTTATCAGCAATTTTACCCATTAAGCCACCTAAAGCATCTACTTCTCTCACAATTATCCCTTTTGCTGTTCCACCTATCGAAGGATTACAAGGCATATCGCCAATATTATTTAAATTGCTTGTAATTAAAAGCGTTTTTTTCCCTCGAATTGCAGCAATGTGACAAGCTTCAATTCCCGCATGGCCACCTCCAACAACAATTACATCATACATTTTTATCATCTACTTTCCTAAACAAAAATTAGCAAAAATATTATCAACTAATTCTTCATTATATGCATCCCCAATAAGCTCACCCAAATACTCCCAAGCATCTCGCAAATCTATTTCTATAATATCAATAGGTAATTTTTTTTCTTCAGCTAAAGAAGCATTTTCCAAACTTTTATAAGCTTTATTAACTAATTCTATTTGCCGTAAATTAGAGATATAACTCACATCTTTGGTTATAATTTTTCCTAAATTAAATTTGTTGATAATTGCTTCCTTTAATTTATCTAAACCATTCGTATCAAAAATATTTCCCGGGAAATATTCATACCCCTTTAATTTATCAACATCAATTTTGGTTTTTAAATCAGATTTGTTAATAAGTATAAGCAACTTTTCCCTAGGAAATTCCTTGAGTAATTCGAGTTCATCGTTAGAAATTTTTTCATTATTACTTACCACAAATAAAATTAAATCAGCTGTTGAAGCAATTTTTTTACTTTTTATTACTCCTATCTTTTCAACTTCATCATCAGTTTCCCTTATCCCAGCTGTATCAATAAAATTTAATAGAATACCATTTAAACTTATACTTCCTTCCACAATATCTCGAGTTGTTCCCGGAATATTCGTTACAATTGCTTTTTCTTCATCTAATAAAGTATTAAGTATACTACTTTTGCCTACATTTGGTTTTCCAACAATTGCAACATTTATTCCCTCTTTTATAAGCCGACCATTTTTACTATCGGCAATTAATTTTTGTAACTCAGTACTTATTTCGGCTAAATTTTTATTTAAGATATTATGAGTTACTTCCAATTCATCTTCATATTCAGGATAGTCAATATTAACCTCAATATTAGCTAAAACTTGCACCATTTTAGCTCGTAAATTTTTAATTTTACTACTCAACATGCCACCTACATTATTTAAAGCCATATTCCGAGCGGCATCAGTCTTAGCAGTAATTAAATCGTTTACCGATTCAGCTTCCACTAAATTTATTCGCCCATTTAAGAAAGCTCGCTTTGTAAACTCGCCAGGTTCAGCTAAACGACAACCATTTTTTAATAATACTTCAACAATCTTATTAGTCGTATTTATTCCACCATGACAATTAATTTCCACCGTATCCTCAGTCGTATAAGTTTTCGGAGCCCGCATTAACATAACTAAAACTTCATCAATGTTTTCATTTTGATCCTTGATATAACCGTAATGAATAGTATGGCTAGGTGCCTCACCAAAATTGGCATTTGTAAAAACTTTTTTTACAACCGAGATAGCTTCTTTTCCAGAAACCCGAACAATTGAAATAGCCCCCACTCCTAAAGCTGTTGATATTGCCACAATAGTATCTTCCATATTAGTCTTCCTTTCTTGCGGTTGTATTATAGCACAAAACTCGTCATTTGACATCATTAGGCTATTATTCTATGTTATAACTACTAATAAAATTGATTTTTCACGATGATTTAAAACAAAAACTTGTATTTTTTACTTTAATACTTTATAATCATAATAGTAAGAATATAGGAGATTGATATGAAAAAAATAGTGGTAATTATTATTTTTCTTTGTACTAGTAGTTTCATTATTTTTTCAATTGGCAAAATCGAAAATCAAAATATTATCATTAGCAATAAAGCTGGCCCAACAAATTCTAAATCTCAATTAGCAATTATGCTTGAGTCAGATAAAGTTGGCGAGTATATCATCAGTGATGCAAAAACTTGGCCAACTGATGGTTATGTTTTTAATGCTGACCTTAGTAAGTGTGAAAATAATGGGACATTAACATGGAACAGTGAAAATAAAACTGTTGAACTTAATGCCAATAATTCCGATAAATGTTATGTTTATTTCGACAAAGCTACCCCATTATCCATTAATAATATTGAGGTACATAAAGAATTAGGTTTATTAAGATTTACAGTGCAAACCTCTGGAGGAATTGGTACCCTTAATTATTTTTATGAAGGATATATCAAAAATAGAAATGGCAATGTTAATTTAAATGGAACAGAAGCCACGATTGAAAATAATACTTACACTTTTAATAATATAAATAATTGTGATCTTTATAATATTACAGTAATTGTTCGTGATGAACAAAATAATACGCAAACATATACACTAAATAATATCGAACCAGTTGGTTATGATACTTGTAATTTAAACCCTAGTGAATAAAAAACAGAAATTCATTTGCTTTGAATCTCTGTTTTATTTTTTATTCGGGTTTTATAACCACATGTCTATTAGGTTCTTCTCCTTCACTTTCAGTTTTAACACCTTTAAAATTAGTTAAAATATTGTGAATTATTCGTCTTTCATAACTAGTCATATTATCTAATTTAACTTCCGTTTTAGTTCGTACAACGTCCCTTGCTAATTGCTTAGCCATCCGTTCTAAACTTTTATCCTTGTTGGTTTTATAATTTTCAACATCTAAGCTAAACTTAAAACGAATATTATATTTTGTTAGAAGCATTTGCTTAATCAAAATTTCTAAAGATTTTAATGTTTGACCATTTTTACCAATTAAAATCGAATTATTATCAGAATACATTTTTATTATACTACGGTTATAATTAGTCGTAACTTCAAAATTAACATCTAATCCCATATTATTTACTACTTGAGTTAAATATTGTTTTATTTCATCAATAATAGCTTTTTTAGGAAAAACATTAACTTCCACTAACGAACCTTGAAATAATTTTCCTTTTTTATTATTTGTCGTATAAATTATATCATCTTGAACTAAATTATTTTCTGTTAATATCTCTTGTAAAACTACATCTACATCTTTACCTTCTTTAGTTATTTTTTCCATACTTCATACCTTCCTTCTTTGCTAGTTTATCCTTAATCTTTTCCCTTTTTTCTTTTTTAACTTTTCCATTCATTCGAAAAGTTTTGTTATTTATATAATTAAGTAATAAATTTTGAATTGCTATAAAGGCATAGGTAATTATCCAGTAGAATGCTAAGGCGGTTGGTAATGAAAGTGATGCATAAACTATTACTACTAGCATTACATACAACATAATTTTCATTTGTTTTTCCGCTTCTGGATTACCTTGCGGTGTTTGATTTAATGTTTGTTTAAATGAAAAGAATGTTGATATAGCAATTAAAATTAATAAGATTAAATATAAATACTGGCCAGAAGCAATTCCTTTGGCTGGGGACATTCCTAAATTAAAACCTAAGAGGCTTTCTTCATAAATGGATGGAACTCGGTAAATAGCTTGTAAGAAAGCAAAGAACAATGGCAATTGAATAAAGGAAAGCAAGCACCCCAACATCGGATTAACTTTATATTTTTGATAAATTAACATTGTTTCTTGGCTTTTAGCCATCAGTGCTTCATTATCCGTCCGATTACGATATTTTCGTTCCAATTTTTCAATTTCCGGCTGAGCTTTTCGCATATTTTGTGTTTGTTTCATACTCTTCACAGTTAAAGGTAACAATACTAATCGAATAATTAGACCTATTAGTATTAAGCTTATCCCCAAGTTATGAACTACATTGCCTAAACGTAATATTAAAAATGCTAACGGTTTAACAAATAAAAATTCCCATAAGCCTGTACTTTCATTCGAAGTTACCTTAAATTGCGTACATGGTGGTAATTCTTTAAATTTTAAATTTAATTGTTTTTGATATTCTTCATATAGTTTATATAACTCACCATCTTCATCTGGTAAGCAAACTATATCTTTCCGTAATAATTGATCTGTTGATTCTTGGCGAACTAATTCTTTCTTATCATTGGTAATATATGTACTATTACCACATCCCGAGAGAGTAATCAGTAATAAAAAAATTAGTAATACACTTTTGATTTTATTCTTCATTGGGTCATCCTTTCTAATAATTCATCGAACTTTTGTTCTAATAAATTATAAGGGATATTCACACATTCCCTCTTAATCATTATAATATAATTATTGAATTTTTTAAATAGTAACTTATGTTGGTCGATTAGAACCCGCATTTGTCTTTTTAACTTATTGCGGCATACAGCATTTCCCACTTTTTTACCAACCGCTATTCCAAACTTTGGTTTTTCACTGGCTGTTGGCATATAAAAAAATATAATATACTTATTCCCTACTTTTTGACCTTTGTTGATAATTTGATTAAAATCATCTGGTGATTTTACTATTTCGTATTTTTTCATTTATAAACCTCAACTTTTTCATTTTAAAAAAACCACAAAACGTGGTTTTCCTATTTACAAAGTACTTTGCGTCCTTTGCGACGACGATTATTTAATATTTTTGATTCTTTACGTGCAAAAAAACCATGCTTTTTCGCTTGTTTTCTTTTATTTGGTTGATAAGTTCTTTTCATAATCCATTTCTCCTCTTTCTTTTTAGCGTTCTTAATATATCATTAAATATAAGTAAAAGTCAAGAAAATTCGTTAAATAAGCTAGAGCGAGAAAAATAAATACTATCAACTCTTATATATAATATAGAGAGAAAAAATTTTAAGTTATCAACAAAAATGTGGATTGTTGATAACTTGTGGATAACTTTCCACATAATTAACAACATTATATCAACACGTTGTTGATAATTGTGTGGATATGTTGGTAGTGTTGCTTTAAGTTTTGTTGATAGTGTTGGTTTAGATATTTTTCCCGTAAATTGGGATTTTTTTTGTTAATAACTTTGGGGATAAAACTTTTTTTATTTTTTGCTTTAACTTTTCCAGATTTTATATTACAATTTAAGAAGTAGTGGTAAGTGGGGTGAGGTTATGAAAACTGACTATACAAATTTATTGACTAATTTTTTAAACGAAATTGCTAACAAAGTATCCCAAAATGCGTATACTATTTGGTTTTCACAACTTGAGATAGTTGCCATTAAAGAACAAGAAATGACTATCAAAGTCCCGATGGAAATTCACAAGCAAATGCTTAGTGAAACTTATCAAGAAACAATCGATACAATTTTTAATTCTTTAACCGGAATTAATTATACTTTTAAATACTTAACAGAGGAAGAATTAGAAACTTTTACGCCTCCCAAAATCATCAAAAATAAACAGGAAGTTGTCAAAAAGGAGTGGGAAACAAACTTAGATCCCAAATATACTTTTGATAACTATGTAGTTGGTAACAGTAATCGCTTAGCTTTTGTCGCCGCTAAGTCAGTTGCCGAAGCCCCAGGTACAATCCATAATCCTCTTTTTATTTACGGACGAAGTGGACTTGGGAAAACGCATTTAATGCAAGCAATAGGTAATTATATAAAAGAACATAGTAACTTAAAAGTTTTATATACAACAAGTAAAGCATACATGACCGATTTTACTGGAATGGCTACTATGGATAATGGAAGTAATAAAATAAATTCCGCAAATGAGTTTAATAATAAATATCAAAATGTTGATGTACTAATAATTGATGACATTCAGTTCTTAACATCCGCAGAACGAACGCAGCAAGAATTTTTTCATACATTTAATACTCTACATCAGGCTAACAAACAAATAATTATAAGTAGTGATAAGAGTCCCGATGATTTAAAGAAAATCGAGGAACGTTTGCGAAGTAGATTTAGTTGGGGATTACCTGTTGATATTTATCCACCAGATTATAATCTTCGTTGTGATATTATCAACGCCAAAATAAAAAATACTAGTATTGAAAACAAATTAACGGAAGATGTGATAGAATATATAGCAAATTCTTGTGTTAATGACGTCAGGCATATCGAGGGAACCATTAATCGGTTAATGGTTTATACCGCTATAATGGTTCCTGAAAAAATAACACTAGATTTTGCCATTGAAGCTTTAAAGGATTATGTTAATACCAACATATTTATCAACAATTCAATAGCTTCGATCCAAAATGCGGTCGCTGAATACTTTAAAATTTCTGTTGAAGATTTAAAAGGGAAAAGGCGAACCAGTAATGTTGTACGACCTAGACACATTGCTATGTACCTGTGCCGAGCCGAAACAGATGAAAACCTTGCCAAAATAGGGCTGGAATTTGGCGGGCGCGATCATTCCACAGTTTCTACCGCAATTGATAAAATAAAAGAAGAAATTGAAACAGATGATAACTTGAATAAAATGTTGAAAGAAATTAAAACTAAGTTACAATAATGTTGATAACTTTTGAGTTATAAACACCGATTTTATCTAAAAAATATGTTGGTAACTATATACTTATCAACATATCAACACTATAATAATTATAATAATATATATAAGAAGAAAGAAGGAATTTAAAAATGAAATGGACAATTGAAAAAAATATTATATTAGATGCATTAAATAATGTTACAAAAGCATTATCACAAAGGACAACGATACCGGTTTTAAATGGTATTGTCTTTGATATAAGTGAAAAGGGGATAGACTTATTAGCAAGTGATTCAGAATTAACTATCAAAGTAACTATTTCAAAAGAGGATATTAAAAATTTAGAAGGACAAGGACGAATAATTATTCAAAGTAAATATTTTTTAGAAATGATTCGGAAAATGCCTGCAGATATAATTGATTTTGAAACAGATGAAAACTTAAAAATAAAGATATCAACACCAAATAATCAATACTGTTTAAATTGTTATAATCCAGATGATTATCCGAATATTAATATTGAAAAAAGTAAGGAAGCTATAATAATTAAATCAGATATTTTAAAAGAAATTATTAATCAAACATCTTATGCGTTATCAACGCAAGAAGTAAGACCCTTATTAACGGGAATTAATTTAAAAATTAATGGTGATATCTTAGAATGTATTGCAACTGACTCATATCGCTTATCGAAGAAGAATTTAAAATTAGGAACAGTAGTTAATAATCCAATTAATATTGTTATTCCAGGACGTAGTATTACTGAATTAGAAAAAATAGTTACTGAGGATGATGACATGGAAATTCATGTTTTTAATAGTAAAATATTATTTATTTATAAAAACATTTATGTTCAAAGTAACTTATTAAATGGTTCTTATCCTGAAACATCTCATTTTATTCCTAATGATTTTGCTTATATAATTAATTTAAGTGTTAGAGAATTTTATGATGCTGTTGACCGTGCCGCCTTACTTGCACAAAATAAAGAAAAGAACATTATAAAAATGCATATAGAAGATAAAGAAATGATAATTACTTCAACATCAAATGAACTAGGAAATGCTGAAGAAAAACTAAAGATTGATAGCAATAATAAAGAACGAATTGAATTATCATTTAGTTCTAAATTTATGATGGATGCCTTAAAAGTTATAAAAGAAGATAATATTTTGTTACTATTAAATACTGATGATAAACCAATTTTAATTAAACCAGTTACCGATGAGTCATTAATTGAATTAATATTACCAATAAAAACTTATTAATTTTGTGTTGATAACGTTAAAGTTATCAACATTTCTTTTATATTAGGAGATATTTCGACATTTTTTGCGGATTAATTATGTTAAGATAGAGCCAATTTTGAGGTGAAAATCATGTTAAATGAATACATAATAAATCAAGGAACTTTATATTTTGTATTTAATAAAGACTATATTTTTGTGCAAGAAAAAAATGCTAATTATAAAATTAAAAGTGATCAAATTGCATTGTTTTTAAATAAAAGTTGTCTTTATTATGGTTCGACATTAACTGGTAGGTTGGTTGCATCTCGGGGGGTTTTAAAAGAAAAATATAAACTACCAATAATGATTAATAATTATCAGCTAATCATCTTTTCAACAGGTGGGCAAAAAAAAGCAAATTCAACTTTTTTTGTTTATAATAATATTGTTAATTTTCAACAGTTATCCAAAGCAAAGATTTTAGTGGAGTTTAAAGGTGGTATCACCCAAGTCTTTAATATTTCGTATAATATTTTTTATAATCAGATCTTAAAAGCTAGTCGGCTTCTTGCAATTTATAATGCTAGGTGGCAATAATTAAGCTTTTAAATATACTATATTTGTGTTATAATTATAGGGCGTATAGGTATACATAACTACCTTAAATTTTAAAACTATGTCATAAATGAGGCTCGAAAATGAAAATTAGTAGTTTAATATTAAAAAATTTTAGAAACTATAATAAGCTTCAGTTGAACTTTTCCCCAAAATTAAATATAATTTATGGAAAAAATGGGACTGGTAAAACTAATTTAGTTGAAGCTATATATGTCTTAGCATTAAGTAAGACATTTCGAATAAATAATGATAAGGTTTTAATAAAAAAGGGAGCAGAAAATGGTTCTATAGCAGGGGAAATTTTAAAGAATAATAATCAATCTACTTATAAAATTATTATTAGTAATGAGGGTAAAAAAGTAGAAATTAATCATACCAAAATTGATAAAATGAGTGATTATGTGGGGAGGATTAATGTTATTTTATTTAATCCAAGTGATACAGGGTTAATTAGTGCTTCTCCAAACGATAGAAGATTATTTATTAATATTGAAATAAGTCAACTGTATAAAGAGTACTTAATTGTTTTAACGAAGTATAACCGAATTTTAAAACAGCGAAATAGTTATTTGAAACAAGCTTCGCAACATATTAATAAAGATTATTTAGATATTTTGACTCATAAATTAATTGAGTATGGAAAAACAGTTAATAATTATCGAGAAGAATTTATCAAAAATATTAATAAATATATTGGCAAAATTTATAATGATATATTTATGCAGGGGGAAATTCAAATTAAGTATGTTTCTACTTATAATAATAAAGATGAAAATTCTTTATGGCAGATGTATGAAAATAACTATGCTCAGGAAATAAAAACGGGTAAAACAATGTTTGGTATTCATCATGATGATTTTGTTTTTAAATTAGATAATGAAGTTTTAAAAGAATGGGGTAGTGAGGGACAACGAAAAAATAGTATTATTTCTTTTAAGTTGGCAGAATTAAAAATTATTAATAAAATTAAAAAAACTTATCCTATTTTAATATTAGATGATTTATTTAGTGAATTAGATAACGAAAAAATAACTAATATTTTAACAATGTTGAATGATGAAGTCCAAACATTTATTACGACAACCGAGATTGATAAAGTAAGTGAAGAGATTATTAACAAGAGTAAAATTTTTGAATGTCTTGGAGGCAAAATTAAGGAGGAAGTATGAATAAAGAACAAGAAAGACATTATTCTGATAATGATATTCAAGTTTTAGAAGGATTAGAAGCGGTCAGAAAACGTCCAGGTATGTATATAGGTAGCACCGGAGAAAGAGGGCTCCATCACTTAGTATGGGAAATAGTTGACAATGCTGTTGATGAAGCTTTAGCGGGCTTTTGTGATGATATTGAAGTTATTATTGATAAAGGGAATGTTATTGAAATCCGTGATGATGGTCGAGGAATGCCAACTGGGGTTAATGCGAAAACCGGATTATCAACCATTGAAACGATTTTTACCGTGCTTCATGCCGGTGGAAAATTTGGAGGCGAAGGCTATAAAGTAAGTGGGGGACTTCATGGTGTTGGTGCTAGTGTTGTTAATGCTTTATCGGAATGGCTAGAAGTAACTGTTTATCGGGATGGAAAAATCCATTTTCAACGGTTTGAAGATGGAGGAAAACCTAAAGAACCATTGAAAATAATTGGGGATTGTGATGAAAATCGGACGGGAACTACGGTTAGATTTAAGGCAGATCCGCAAATATTTACGGAAACAACAATTTATAATTATGATATTTTATATAAAAGATTACAAGAAATTGCTTTCTTAAATAAAGGTTTACGAATTAATTTATATGATGAAAGAGAAGATGAAAAGAAAGAAAGTTTCTTATATAATGGTGGGATTATTGAATATGTGCAAATGCTTAATAAGACCAAGCATCCTATTCACGACGATATAATTTATTTAGAGGGAAGTGAAAATGGTATTCAACTAGAAGTAGCTTGTCAATATAATGATAGCTATACATCTTCTATTTATTCCTTTACGAATAATATTAACACGTATGAAGGGGGAACTCATGAAGATGGGGTAAAAAATGCTTTAACAAGAGTTATCAATAGCTATGCTAAAGGGGCAAAGATGTTAAAAGACAACGATGATTCACTAACGGGTGATGATGTTCGAGAAGGTTTAACGATGATTATTTCTTGTAAGCATCCCGATCCTCAATTTGAGGGGCAAACGAAAACCAAGCTTGGCAATAGTGAAGTTAAGAAAATTGCCAATGATATATTTTCGAAAGGATTTGAACGTTTTTTAATGGAAAATCCAGATGCCGCAAAAGTCATAATTGAAAAATGTATGACAGCATCAAGAGCTCGTTTAGCCGCTAAAAAAGCTCGAGAATTAACTCGGCGAAAAAGTGATTTAGATGTTGTAAATTTTGGTGGAAAACTGGTTGATTGTAAAGAAAAAGATTCATCAGTTTGCGAGATATTCTTAGTCGAAGGGGATAGTGCCGGTGGTTCAGCGATAAAGGGTAGAGATAGTATGACCCAAGCAATACTTCCTTTGCGAGGGAAAATATTAAATGTCGAAAAAGCTCGTCTTGATAGAGCATTAAGTAATGAAGAAATAAGAACAATTATAACCGCATTTGGGACGGGAATTGGACAAGAATTTGACCTTAGTAAATTAAGATATAATAAAATTATCATTATGACTGATGCCGATGTTGATGGTTCACATATCAGGGTATTATTATTAACGCTTTTCTACCGCTTCTTTCGTCCAATTGTGGAAGAAGGACATGTTTATGCGGCTCAACCACCTTTATATTGTATAAAGCATGGAAAAACGATAAAATACGTATTAAATAATGAAGAACGTGATGAATATTTAGCCCCTTTAATTGAAAAGCATACTAACTATGAAATTACCCGAATGAAAGGGTTAGGCGAAATGGATGCTGAGGAACTAAATGAAACGACTATGGATATTAACAAACGGGTTTTACGAAAAATTACCGTTGATGATATTATTCAAGCCGATGCCGCATTTAGTAAACTTATGGGTGAAGAAGTAGAACCACGGCGAAAATTTATTGAAGAACGGGCAGCATATGCCACAAATTTAGATATTTAGGAGGTTTTTTAAATGGATCATAGTAGAGATAGATTAGAGGAAAATAATATTGTTGATGAAATTGAAAGCTCCTTTATAGAATATTCAATGAGCGTTATTGTTTCGAGGGCTTTACCTGATTTACGAGATGGTTTAAAACCAGTTCATCGGCGGATTTTATATTCGATGTATGAATCTGGTTATACTCCAGATAAGCCTCATAAGAAGAGTGCCCGTATTGTTGGGGATGTCATGGGGAAATATCATCCTCATGGGGACTCAAGTATTTATGAAGCCATGGTTAGAATGGCTCAAGATTTTAGTTATCGCTATATGCTTGTTGATGGACATGGAAATTTTGGGAATATCGAAGGTTATGGTGCCGCCGCAATGCGTTATACAGAATCTCGATTATCAAAAATATCTTTAGAATTACTTAGAGATATCAACAAAAATACAGTTGATTTTGGACCTAACTTTGATGAATCAGAAAAGGAACCATTAATATTACCAAGTAGATTTCCCAACGTTTTAGTTAATGGAACAATGGGAATTGCTGTGGGGATGGCTACTAATATTCCTCCCCATAATTTAGGCGAAGTTATCGATGGTTGTATTGCTTATATAGATAATCCTGAGATAACCACAACAGAATTAATGCAATATATTAAAGGTCCAGATTTTCCAACAGGTGGTATTATTTTAGGTAATAGTGGGATAAAACAAGCTTATGAAACCGGAAGAGGTACAGTTACTGTTCGAAGTAAGGCTACAATTGAAGAAAAAAATGGTCGGCATTATATTATTGTCGATGAAGTTCCATATGGCGTAAATACCTTAGAATTAAAAAATAAGGTAGCAGATTTAGTTCATAATAAAGTACTTGATGGAATAGCCGATTATCATACTGATTTAAAAAATGGGGTAAAAATTACAATAACTTTAAAAAAGGATGCTAATCCGCAAGTAGTGTTAAATAATTTATATAAACATACAGCTTTTCAATCAAATTTTGGGATAATCTTTTTAATGCTTGATAAAGGAGTTCCAAAAACTCTAGGATTAAAAGATATTGTTTCTAAGTATATAGATTATCAACGGGAAGTAATTGTTCGCCGTACACAATTTGATTTAGATAAAAATGAAAAAAGAGTTCATATTTTAGAAGGTTTAAAAATTGCTTTAGATAATATCGATGAAGTAATTAAAATCATTCGTGGGGCGGAAAATGATGAAGAAGCCAAAGCTAAATTGACAAGCCGATTTGGCTTAAGTGATGCCCAAACAACAGCTATTTTGGAAATGCGGTTACGTCGTTTAACTGGTTTAGAACGAGATAAAATTGAATCCGAATTAAATGATTTATTAGCAGAAATTCAAAGATTAAGAGAAATTTTAGCTGACCCTAAGAAAGTTGATGAAGTTATCAAAAAGGAAATGCTTGAAATTAAAAATAAATTTGGCGATGAAAGAAAAACGCAAATTGATATGACCGCAGTGGATTATATTGAAGATGAATCTTTAATTCCAAATGAAAATATTTTAGTAGTCCTAACCAACAGTGGTTATATTAAACGAACTACTTCTGACACATTTAAGGCTCAAAAACGTGGTGGAGTTGGCGTAAAAGGGATATCTACTCATGATGAAGATTTTGTTACCCATGTGTTAAATTTAAATTCTCATGATTATGTTCTATTCTTCACTAACAAAGGAAGAGTATATCGATTAAAGGGTTATGAAATACCTGAATTTAGTCGTCAATCTAAAGGCTTACCAATAATTAATTTATTATCCTTAGATAAAGACGAGAAAATTAATAATATTTTACCAGTGGAAAAGAATGATGATAGCAAACATTTGTTATTTGCCACTCGTATGGGAATTGTAAAGAAAACATTATTGTCAGAGTTCGAAAATATTCGAAATAATGGGAAAATATGTATTACATTAAAGCCAGATGACGAACTAATTGATGTTAAAAAAACGACTGGTTCAAATTTAATTTTACTTGGGTCTTCATCTGGAAGAATGGTAAAATTTAATGAAAATGAAATCCGTAATATGGGAAGAACCGCATCAGGTGTTCGAGGTATTAATTTAGGTGAGTCGACTTGTATTTGCTGTGAAGTAGTACATGAAGATGATACCATACTTTTGGTTACGGAAAAGGGTTATGGTAAGCGAACAAATGTTCGAGATTTTAGACAAACAAAGCGTGGAAGCAAAGGGGTAAAAGCCCTTAATATTACTGAGAAAAATGGTAATTTAGTTGCGACCAAATTGATTTCAGTAGATAATGACGTAATAATAATGACAGATTCTGGCATGACTGTAAGAATTGCTGTTGACCAAATTTCATTACTTGGAAGAGTAACCCAAGGCTTAAGATTAATTAACTTAAAAGATAATCAAAAAGTTGCTACTATAAGTATAGTAAGTAAGGAAGAAATTGATAATACGTCTAGTGATGACACTCAAAATTAGAAATGTTTCTATAAAACATTTCTTTTTTTTAAACAAAAATAGCAATGTTCCACGTGTAACATTGAATTTTTTGGCGTACTTCCGGGAAATTGGTATACAAATTTCAGTGAGATGATGGATATGATAATTTTGTATAATATCTAAATTAGGATATATATAATAAGATAAAAAATAATCAAAATAACGATGTTCCACGTGTAACATTGGATTTTTTGGCATACTTCTGGGAAGTGAGTATTCAAATTTCAGTGAGATGATATACGATAGTTTTATATAATATCTTTAAGTTATATATAATAAGGATAAAAAATAATCAAAATAACAATGTTCCACGTGTAACATTTGAATTTTTGGCGTACTTTTGGGAAGTGAGTATTTAAATTTCAGTAAAGATGAGTGAAATAAAAGAAGAACAGTTTTGTATAACAATTCAAGTTATATATAATAAAGGTAGAAATATATAAAATAACGATGTTCCACGTGTAACATTCGAATTTTTGGCGTACTTCTGGGAAGTGAGTATACAAATTTCAGTGAGATGATGGATATGATAATTTTGTATAATATCAATATATATAATAAGGATAAAAAATAATCAAAATAACGATGTTCCACGTGTAACATTGGATTTTTTGGCGTACTTCTGGGAAATGGGTATTCAGATTTTAGTGAGATAGCGGATAAGAGAAGATTAACTTAAAGGTAATAATTAAAACCATAATGATATTTATAATAAGGATAAAAAATAAATAAAATAACGATGTTCCACATGTAACATTCGAATTTTTGGCGTACTTCTGGGAAGTGGGTATTCAAATTTTAGTGAGATGATGGATACGATAGTTTATATAATATCTAAATTAAGTTATATATAATAAAGATAGAAATATATAAAATAACGATGTTCCACGTGTAACATTCGAATTTTTGGCGTACTTCTGGGAAGTGGGTATACAAATTTCAGTGAGATGATGGATACGATAGTTTATATAATATCTAAATTAGGATATATATAATAAGGATAAAAAATAATAAAATAGCAATGTTCCACGTGTAACATTGGATTTTTTGGCGTACTTATGGGAAATGGGTATTCAGATTTTAGTGAGATAACGGATAAGAGAAGATTAACTTAAAGGTAATAATTAAAACCATAATGATATATATAATAAGGATAAAAAATAATCAAAATAACGATGTTCCACGTGTAACATTCGAATTTTTGGCGTACTTTTGGGAAGTGAGTATTTAAATTTCAGTAAAGATGAGTGAAATAAAAGAAGAATAGTTTTGTATAACAATTCAAGTTATATATAATAAAGATAGAAATATATAAAATAACAATGTTCCACGTGTAACATTCGAATTTTTGGCGTACTTCTGGGAAGTGGGTATACAAATTTCAGTGAGATGATGGATACGATAGTTTATATAATATCTAAATTAGGATATATATAATAAGGATAAAAAATAATAAAATAGCAATGTTCCACGTGTAACATTGGATTTTTTGGCGTACTTCTGGGAAATGGGTATTCAGATTTTAGTGAGATAGCGGATAAGAGAAGATTAACTTAAAGGTAATAATTAAAACCATAATGATATTTATAATAAGGATAAAAAATAAATAAAATAACGATGTTCCACGTGTAACATTCGAATTTTTGGCGTACTTCTGGGAAGTGGTTATTCAGATTTCAGTCGACATGATGGATAAGAGAAGATTAACTTTAAGTAATAATTTAAACCTTAATGATATATATAATAAGGATAAAAAATAATCAAAATAACGATGTTCCACGTGTAACATTGGATTTTTTGGCGTACTTCTGGGAAGTGGGTATTCAAATTTTAGTGAGATGATGGATACGATAGTTTATATAATATCTAAATTAAGTTATATATAATAAGGATAGAAATATATAAAATAACGATGTTCCACGTGTAACATTGGATTTTTTGGCGTACTTCTGGGAAATGGGTATTCAGATTTTAGTGAGATAGCGGATAAGAGAAGATTAACTTAAAGGTAATAATTAAAACCATAATGATATTTATAATAAGGATAAAAAATAAATAAAATAACGATGTTCCACGTGTAACATTGGATTTTTTGGCGTACTTCTGGGAAATGGGTATTCAGATTTTAGTGAGATAGCGGATAAGAGAAGATTAACTTAAAGGTAATAATTAAAACCATAATGATATTTATAATAAGGATAAAAAATAAATAAAATAACAATGTTCCACGTGTAACATTGGATTTTTTGGCGTACTTCTGGGAAGTGGGTATTCAGATTTCAGTCGACATGATGGATAAGAGAAGATTAACTTTAAGTATTAATTTAAACCTTAATTATAATAAGGATAAAAAATAATCAAAATAACGATGTTCCACGTGGAACATCGTTATATTGACAAAAAATATTTTTATTGATAATATAAGTATGTGCAACAAGGATGCTGTAACTTGGTCAGAATTGGAAAATAGCAGCCATATCAGCCTCTACTTGTGTGCACTTTTTTTATGCAAGGAAGTGAGTAAATGGATTATTGGAATGAAGTTATAAAATTAGCTTTAAAAGCCGCTAAAAAAGGAGAAGTCCCTGTCGGGGCAATTTTGGTATATAAAAATAGGATAATAGCTCGGGGGTATAATAAACGCGAAAAAAGCAATAATATTCTTGGGCATGCTGAGATTCAGGTAATCAAAAAAGCGAACAAATGTTTGCATTGCTGGAAGTTAGACGATTGCGAACTATACGTAAGTTTGAAACCATGTTCAATGTGTGAGGAAATTATAAAACAATCTAGGCTTAAAAACGTATATTACTTGTTAGAAAAGCCAACTCAAAAAAAAGAATATTATAAAACGGAATTTATTAAAGATAATAATTATGATTTAGAAAATGAATATAAGGCAATAATGACAAATTTTTTTAAGAAAATGCGTTAAGTATGATATAATAATTAATACGGAGGATAACATGAATTATAAGGTTTTGTATCGTAAATATCGCCCAACTGGTTTTGACAGTTTAATTGGGCAAAATGCGGTTGTCCAAATATTAAAAAATTCTATACGAGAAAATAAAATAGCCCATGCTTATATTTTTTCGGGACCTCGGGGAACCGGAAAGACCAGCACCGCTCGAATTTTAGCAAAATCAATAAACTGTTTGCATAATCAGGATGGCGTTGCTTGTGGAGAATGTGAGAATTGTCAACATTTTAGTACGAGTCCAGATATTATTGAAATAGATGCCGCATCTAATAATGGTGTTGATGAAATAAGAGAATTAATAAATAATGTTAAAATAATGCCAACATCATTAAAATACAAAATATATATTATAGATGAAGTTCATATGTTAAGTACAAGTGCTTTTAATGCTTTGCTTTTAACCTTAGAAGAACCACCAGAACATGTTATATTTATATTAGCAACAACCAACTTAGAAAGCGTACCGATTACGATTTTATCTAGGTGTCAAAAATTTGATTTTAAAAGGATTAATCAAAAAGACATAATTGCAAGATTACGATATGTATGTGAAGAAGAAAAAATCTCAATCGAAGACGATGCTTTAACAGAAATAGCTTTATTAGCTGATGGAGGTATGCGGGATGCATTAAGTATTCTCGACCAGCTTTCCAAAAATGAAGAAAAGATAACTTTAAATTTAGTAGTTAATGAAGTTGGTACAATTTCAAATAAAAAAATAAGTGATCTTGTGGATTATTTAGATAAAAATGAGATTGATAACGTAGAAACTACGATAAAAGAAGTTCGTAATGCCAATTTAAACTACAAAGTGGTTATAAAAAAATTAATTGATATTTTAGCTAGTAGAGCAGTTGATAATATAAAGTATGGGGTAGTTAATCATCTCACATATGATGATTATAAAAATTTGATATTTGAATTAAATGAATTACTTAATAAAATAAATATTAGTATTGATCCATATGTCTTAATAGAAATCTTATTACTAAAATATATAGATAAAAAGGAAATAAAAAATAGTAGTCCTGTTGATGTGAAAGTGAATAATGAGGTTAAAGAAGAACCTAAGGTTGATTTGGTAAGGGAGGTTCCTCCCCAACAAATTAGCGAGGATGTTAAGCCTAAAGAAATACCTCGAACACCGATACAAAACGATAGTTTGTCTAATTATAATGTTGATATTAGAATTAATAATTGTTTTGTAGATGCATCTAAGGATATGTTGAATAAAGTTAAAAATGCTTGGAATGACT
Source organism: uncultured Bacilli bacterium (assembly GCA_947589675.1). GTDB lineage: Bacteria > Bacillota_I > Bacilli_A > RF39 > UBA660 > Onthocola_B. The sequence continues at coordinate 42,554 of CANQCI010000003.1, forward strand.
TGATTGAAAATGCTGATAAGGCTCAGCTTAAAGGCTTAATTAGTGATACTCAACCTGTGGCGTCTTCCGCAGGGTATACTATTATAGCTACCTCAATTAATCATAAAGACCAAGAACTTAATGATAATCTTGCAATGTTGGAAAAAGAATTTAATCAAAGATATAGTTTTAATTTAAAATTAGTATTTATTGAAGAAAAAAGATGGCAAGAGGAAAGGAATAAATATATTGAAAATATAAAACAAAATAAAAAGTATACTCTGAAAGAAGAAAAACAAGAGGAAGAAAAAAAAGAAAAAGCAGAAGAAAAAAAGTTGGGAAATAACATTGAAGATGTTGTAAAAGATATTTTTAATGTTAATAAAATAGAAATAATTTAGAAGGAAGGAATGATTTATAATGAATATGCAAGCAATGATGCAACAAGCACAAAGATTACAAAAAGAAATTTTAAAAAAGAAAGAAAATGTGGAAAAGAAAATATTTCCCGGGAAATATGAATGGGTTGAAGTAAGTTTTAATGGTAAAAAAGAAATCCAATCAATAAAAATAAATAAAGAAGGGGATATTGCCCAAGATGATAAGGACATGTTAGAGGATATGATTATGTTAGCTATTAAGGATGCAATGCAAAAAATTGATGAAGAATTTGATAAAGAAATGGGACAATATGGTTCCTTAAGTGGATTAATGTAAAATGATATATCCGCCATCACTTGAAAATTTAATTAATTCGTTTAAAAAACTTCCAGGAATTGGCGAAAAAAATGCAGAAAGATTAGCCTTGGCTGTTTTAGATTTTAAAAATGATGATGTAGAGGCTTTTGCCAATTCTTTATTAGAAGTAAAAAATAAGGTGGAAAGATGTCATATTTGTGGTTACTTATCGGAAGGAGATACCTGTTCAATTTGTCAAAATGAATTTCGCAATCATGAATTAATTTGCGTTACGGAAGATGTGAAAAGTGTCGTATCGTTTGAAAAAGTTGGAAGCTTTCAAGGTGTTTATCATGTTTTAAACGGATTAATTTCTCCAGCTGATGATATAGGCCCTGAAAATATTAATTTGCAATCTTTGGAAAAAAGAGTAGAGCAACTAAAAAATCCGGAACTCATTTTAGCGTTAAAATCAACCATTGAGGGAGAAACAACTACATTATATATTCAAAAAATATTTGAAAATAAAAAGGTCGCAATTTCACGTTTGTCTTATGGAATACCTATGGGAGCTGAAATTGATTATTTAGATATTCTTACTTTGGATAAAGCTTTAGCTGATCGTAAGCAAATATCATCATAAAATGAAAAATCGATGCATAAATAATGATATGAAAAAAATTTTATTTATTATAAAAAGAATAATATTTGCTTTTTGTGTTATTTATGCTTTTAATTTAGTAGGTGGGGGCTTAGAAATATTTATTCCGTTAAATGTTATAACCATAGCTGTTGTTTCTTGTTTAGGCATGAGTGGGCTTTTAGCTTTAATAGGAATATATTTTGTTTTGTTATGATAACCCCCTGAGGAGGTAAAATGATTGAATCAGAATTAGCTAAGTTAATTACTTTTTATCATGAGGATAAGCTTTCTCATGCTTATTTGATTGAAACAAATAACCAAGCTCAAGCTTATGAAGACTTGAAGAAGGTTATAAAAAATATAATATGTCCAAATAAAGATTACCAAGATGAATGTTCTAAATGTAATTTATGTAATTTAGTGGATAATAATTTTTTACCATCCTTGATTGTCATTGAAGCAACAGATAGTGCTTTTATAAAAAGAAATCAAATTGATGATTTAAAAGGACGTTTTAGTACAATACCAACATATACAAAAGTAAATATTTATGTAATTAAAGAAGCGGAAAAGTTAAATGCTTCCTCAGCTAATGCTTTATTAAAATTCTTAGAAGAACCAGATGAAAATATCCTTGGTTTTTTAATCACTAATAATAGTAATAATGTTATTAACACGGTAAAAAGCCGTTGTGAAATTATGAGAGTAATATATAAAGATGAAAAAGATAACTGGGAAGATAATCCTTACTATCAAGTAACTAAAGATTATTTAGCAAGTATTTTAACAAGTAATAGTAATGATATAATTTATTGTAATAGAAATAATTTATTAAATTATTATACTGATAAGCTTGATATTATCAATATATTTCATTTACTATTAGATTTATTGCGAATTGCTATAAAAGAAAAACAAGTATCGCAAAATCAAAAATATCAACAAGATTTTTCGTTTTTATTAAAAAAAGATATTAAAGAATTAATTCATTATGAGGAAATAGTAAGTAGATATATTGATGATTTAAATTATAATGTTAATATTGAATTATTTTTAGATAAATTTGTAATAGAATTGAGTGGTTTATGTGGAAAAAGTATATGGTGTAATATTTAAAGAAGGGGGAAAAAGTGCCAATTTTAAATCTGAATTGGCTATTGATGATGGTACTAACGTCATTGTTAATACAGATAAGGGACTTCAATTTGCCAAAGTTTTAAATATCGTGGAAGAACCGATAGAAGATGAGGATAATGAAATAGTCCGTATTGCGAGTGAAGAAGATTATGAGAAATATCTAGCTAATTTAAAGGATGCCGATATTGCGTTAAAGAAAAGTGCTGATTTAGTAAAATCAATGGGCTTAAAAATGCGGTTTGCGAGTGCTAGTTATAATTTTGATCGCAGTCAATTAATTTTAAATTTTACCGCAGATGAGCGAATTGATTTTCGTGAGCTAGCTAAAAAATTAGCTGGTATCTATCATACACGGATTGAACTCCATCAAATTGGGGCTCGAGATAAAGCTAGAGTTATAAGTGGAATTGGCATTTGTGGTAAGAAATTATGTTGTAGTAATTTTTTAAAACAAATTGATGGCATTTCAATGAGTATGGCAAAAAATCAAAATCTTTCTTTAAATCCTAGTAAAATCAATGGTTGCTGTGGACGATTACTTTGTTGCTTAGCCTATGAGGATAAAGAATACTTAGAATGTTCTCAAGGTATGCCAACAGTTGGTTCCCAAATGACCACTGAAAAGGGCGTGGGGATAGTTCAAAGTGTTGATATTTTAAATCGCAAATGCACAGTAGTAATTGACGGCAATAAAGAGGAAATTTTAATCGATGATTGTCAAGAATGATTTATTTGATTATCCTAATAGATACATTTATCAAGAAACCTCAGGTTTTAAATTTTCCTTAGATGCAATTTTACTAGCTGAATTTGTGAAAATATCCCCTAAAAACCAGAGAATTTTGGATATGTGTACCGGTAATGCTCCCATTCCTTTAATTTTATCCACCAAAACAAAATGCTCGATTGTTGCTTTTGAAATCCAACCCGAAGTATATAAATTAGCTAAAATGTCAGTGGATGAAAATAACCTCACGAACCAAATAAAAATTATAAATGATGATGTATTAAATATTGCGAATTATGAAAACAAGGAAAAATATGATATAATAACATGCAATCCGCCATTTTTTGCTACGTCTAAGCAAGGATATTTTAATAAAAATGATTTATTAACAATAGCTCGTCATGAAATAAAAATTAATTTAGAACAAGTTTTTGAAATTGTTAGTAAATATTTAAAGGATAATGGAACTTTTTATATGGTTCATCGTCCAGAAAGATTAGATGAAATTATTTTTTTAGCCCATAAGTATAAGATTAATGTAAAAGAACTTCAATTTATAGCCACAAAAGAACAGAACATTAAGTTAGTACTTATAAGTTGTAAGAAAAATAGTCAATGGGGAATTAAAATTAATAATACAATAAATGTGAATAATCTTAAAACATATCAACATTTATTTGAAAGGAAAATTTAAATGAAGTTAATCGTAGGTTTAGGTAATCCCACCAAGGAATATGATAAAACAAGACATAACATAGGTTTTATGGTAATAGATAATTATTTAGGTCAAGTAAATTGGCAAAATAAATTTAAGGCATTATATTATAAAAAAAATATTGCCTCAGAAACGGTTTATTTTGTAAAACCATTAACTTTTATGAATTTATCTGGGGAAGCTGTTCGAGAATTTGTGCAGTATTTTAATGTTGATATAAAAGATATTTTAGTTATTCAGGATGATTTAGATGAAAGTATTGGACAATATAAACTAAAAAAAAATAGTTCCTCTGGGGGACATAATGGGATAAAAAATATTATTAAAGAATTAAATTCAGAAGAATTTTTAAGATTAAAAATAGGAATAAATAATGGAACTGTTTGTAATACAATAGATTTTGTTTTAAATAAATTTTCGCAAACAGAGATAGATACGTTAGAAAAATTATATCCGACGTTTAATAATATTATCGAAAGTTTTGTTATAAATGGTATAGAAAAAACAATGAATATTTATAATACTAAATGAGGTTTATATGAATTTTTTAAATGATTATTTTAAATATGATAATAATATGGAGATTTCCGGCTTAACTGAGGATTTAAGTAATATTTATTTAGCAAGACTTTATCAAGAGAAAAAGCAAAATATTATTGTAGTAACTAGTTCGTTATATGAAGCTAATAAAATTTATAATAATTTAGGTACTTACACTAATGATATTTTTATGTTTCCTATGGATGATTTTTTATCGTCCATGATTGTGGCTTTAAGTCCTGATTTAAAGTATAAACGTTTAGAAACTCTTAATAAAATAAAAGAAGGACAAAAAGGAATATTTATCACGAATTTAATGGGATATTTAAAGATGTTACCATCTAAGAAGGAAAACAATAGTTTATTGTTAAAACCTGATATGGTTATTAAGCGTGATGAACTTTTAACCCTCTTAACTAAGTTTGGATATCACAAGGAATCACTCGTAACTCAAACAGGCGAATATGCTGTTCGAGGTTTTATCATGGATTTATATCCTATTGATGAAATGCATCCTGTTCGGATTGAGTTTGATGATAATAAAATAGAGTCTATTCGTTATTTTGATGAAGCAAGTCAAATTTCCACTGGTGTAAAAGATAATATTAATATTAAAGCTTTAGAAGAAATAAAATCGGATATAACTAATTCATTATATGATTATTTAGAAGAACCAATTGTCGTTATGATTGATAAAACCCAAATTGAAGCTTCCGCAGGAAAGCTTGCTTTAGAAATTGCTGAATATCAAGAAAAAAACACAATTTCGGAAAAGATAATGTATAGCATTGACGAAATTAAACCGAATAATATTATTTATTTAAATAAGTTTTCAACTGGTTCATATAATCTTAATGCCAAAACAATTCCTAATTATCATTTAAATTTTACCAAATTAGCTGAAGATGTTAGTAAATATCAAAAAATGGGAAAACAAGTAATTTTTTATTTAAGTAATGATAAGCAAATTAAAGAAATAAAAAGTTATGTTAGTAATTGTGAATTTGTAAAAGAAAGAATAAATCAAGGCTTTATTTTAGATAAATATGTGGTTATTAGTGAATATGACCTTGAAGAAACTCATCATCAAACGATAAATTATAAAAATAATTATCGAATAGGGAAGAAGTTAAAAGATTTTAATCAAATTAATGTTGGTGATTATGTTGTTCACTTAAGTCATGGGATTGGTATTTATAAAGGGATAACAAGTCTTACTGTCCATGGGGTTTTAAAAGATTTTATTGAAATTGGTTATGAGGATAATGATAAAATTTATGTCCCAGTGGAAAAAATAACGACAATCTATAAATATACTGATAAGGATGGAACTCCTCCAAAGATTAATAAATTAGGAAGTATAAATTGGCTTAAAACGAAAAAATATGTTGAAAGTAAAGTAAAGGATATATCCGCCGATTTAATTAAGTTATATAAAGCCAGAATTAGTGTAGTTGGCGAAGCTTATAAAGATTATCCCGAAGAATTAACCTTTGGTTCTAGTTTTCAATATGAACTTACAAAAGACCAACAAAAAACAATTAATGAAATAAATCAAGATTTAAAAAGTACTGTCCCGATGGATCGGCTTTTATGTGGCGATGTTGGTTTTGGGAAAACAGAAGTAGCAATGCGGGCAATATTTAAAACGATTTTAAATAATAAACAGGCAATGTATTTATGTCCAACCACTATTTTATCCAAACAACAATATTTAGTGGCTAAAGAACGTTTTAAAGAATGGGCAATTGATATTGAGCTAATAAATCGCCATGTTTCTACTAAGAAAATAAAAGAAATTAAAGAAAATTTACAAAAGGGCAAAATCGATTTAGTTGTGGGGACACATCGCTTATTAAGTGATGATATCAAATTTAAAGATTTAGGGTTATTAATTGTGGATGAAGAACAACGTTTTGGCGTAACCCATAAAGAAAAAATTAAAAAGTATAAAAACGATGTTAATGTTTTAACTTTAAGTGCCACGCCAATTCCTCGAACTTTAAAAATGGCGATGTCAGGACTAAGGGATTTATCAGTTATAGATACCCCACCTGTCAATAGATATCCGGTGCAAACCTATGTTGTAGTGGAAGATGATTTAATTATTCGTGATGCTATTTATAAAGAATTATCCCGAGCCGGACAAACATTTATTTTATATAATAGTATCGAAAATATTGAAAACTATACTTATCATATTCAATCCTTAATTCCCGAAGCTCGCATAAAATTTGCTCATGGGCGAATGGATAAAAATGAATTGGAAATGATTATGGCAAGCTTTGTTAATCAAGAATATGATATTTTAGTATGTACTACCATTATCGAAAGTGGAATAGATATTCCCAATGTAAATACTTTGATTGTGCATGATGCTGACCATTTTGGGTTGAGTCAATTATACCAAATAAGAGGAAGAGTCGGACGAAGTAATAAAATTGCTTATGCGTACCTTTTATATGAAAAAAGTAAAGTTTTAAATGATATCGCTGTCAAACGGTTAGAAACCATAAAAGAGTTTACCGAACTAGGTAGTGGTTACCGAATAGCCATGCGGGATTTAAGTATTCGTGGAGCTGGAGATATCTTTGGTGCTTCCCAAGCGGGCTTTGTTGATTCTGTCGGTATTAATTTATATATGAAAATGATTGAAGATGAAATTAAAAGACAACAAGGCATAGAAGTTAGTAACGATGATGAGGGAACTAAAGCTTTAATTAATGTAGCTACTCATATCAGTGATGAATATGTAGCAGATGAAGATATTAAAATCGAAATTCACCAAAAAATTAACGAAATTGATTCTTATGAAAAATTATTAAGTATTAAAGATGAATTAGAAGACCGTTTTGGTAAAATTGATAATGACCTTTTAGTTTATATGTATGAAGAATGGTTTGAAAAAATAGCTCAAAAATATCATATTACTAAGGTTAATCAAACCGATCGTTTTATTGAAATTGAATTACCGGAAGATATATCTAAAGAAATTAAAGGGGATAAACTTTTAATGGAAGCTTTAGCTTTATCCCGAAATTTTAATATTAGTTATCAAATGGGGAAAATTACAATTCAATTAAAATACCAAGGTTTAGATAAACATTTTATAATTTATATTGTAACTTTATTAGAAAAAGTATTATAAGTATAAATTTTAAAAAAAACTCCAAACTAATAACGAAGTGGAGTGAATAATTTTTGAAAGCTACAGGAGTTACAAGAAAAATTGATGAATTAGGAAGAATAGTTATTCCAAAAGAAATAAGACGAAATTTAGGAATAAGAGATGGGGAGTCTTTAGAAATATATACAGCTGATGAGGGAATATATTTAAAAAAACATTCTATATTACATAATATTGAAGATATTGCTAGTAAGTTATGTGAAATTATTAGTTCAGTTTTAGATGTAGAAATTTTTTTAACCGACCGTGAAAAGTTTATTGCCTCAGCTCATCACGAGGAATTAATTGGTAAGAAAATACCGGAGGAATTAATAAATTTAATTGATAAAAGAGAAAGTAAAAATTATGAGGAAGAAACAACCCTTAAAATTAATGATGAAGAAATAACTGGTTATATTAGTATAGTACCAATTATTGCTTCCATTGACTCATTAGGTTTGGTTTTAATTGTTTCAGAGAAGCCGAATAATAATCAAGACATTGCCAAATTGATGGCAAAAATTATGGCAGAAAAATTAGATATTTACTAAGAGTGTAAGAAATTACACTTTTTTTCTGGGCATTATTTTGCTACAATTTAACTAGAAATGAGGAATAATTATGTTTATTGATACCCATGCTCATGTTTTGGTAGAGTATTATGAAGATATAGATGCAATTATTAATAATGCTAAAAGTGCCCAAGTAAATTTGATTATTAATAATGGATGTGATGCCAAAAGTAATCAGGAAGTTTTGGCTAATTTAAGTGATAATATAGTTGGAGCATTAGGAATACATCCCGAAAGTGTTTTAGATTACACTGATGAAGATTTAAAAATTTTGGAAAATAATTTAAATAATCCTCGCATTGTAGCAATTGGCGAAATTGGTTTAGACTACCATTATGGGAAAGAAAATCGAGAAAAACAAATAGAGTTATTTAGTAAACAATTAGAATTAGCTTTAAAATATCAGATGCCAGTTATTATTCATTCTCGTGATGCTACTCAAGATACCATTGATACTTTAAAGAAATATCCCGTAAGAGGGGTAATTCATTCCTTCTCAGGTAGTCTGGAAACCGCCCGAATATATATAAAGATGGGTTTTTTGCTAGGGGTTAATGGAGTAGTAACTTTTAAAAATGCCCACTTAAAAGAAATAATTAAAGAAATATCTTTAGAAAATATTGTGTTAGAAACTGATAGTCCATATTTGACTCCAGAACCTTATCGGGGTAAGCAAAATGAACCACAAAATATTTTGACGATTGCCAAATTTTTAAGTGCTTATTTAGAAGTTGATTTAGAAGAAATTGCGAAGATAACTACCCAAAATGCTAAGCGAATTTTTGACAAACTACCAGATAATTGATATAATCTACTTATCCAATTGAGGTGGATCCAATGAAGAAAATTTTTAGTTATTCCGTAAGATTAACTATCATCATAATGCTTTTAGTAATAACTAAGACAACACCAAGAGAATTTACTACCCTAGTTGAAAATGATAATATCAATAAAACTATTGATTTAACAACGATGGCTATTAAAGTGGTGGAAGATAGTACAATTAATAAATATACTGTGAAAGACTCTTTTACAGGGGATTTAACAGGTTATGCTTATAATTGTCCCTTATGTAATGGCAAATTATCTTGTACGCCTGATTATAATATTAAAGATGGAACTATCCATTATAACGATATAGATTATGGCGAAGTAGCAATTGTTGCCGCTAGTAAGAATTTAGATTGTGGGACAATAATTAGATTTAATAGTAAGCGTGTAAGTAATGAACCAACCTATGCTATTGTGTTAGACCGAGGAGTAATGGGGAGTGCCATTGATTTATTGGTTCCATCTGAAAAATATGCTTATGATTATATTGGACGTAGTACGATAACTTATGATGTTTTACGAAATGGATGGTAAAAAATGAAAGCCAAGAAAAGTTTAGGTCAAAACTTTTTAATAGATAAAAATTACATTAATAGAATTATTGCTTCTATTAATGTTTTTTCAGATGACTTAATAATTGAAATTGGGGCAGGGCATGGAGCTTTAACTCGTGAACTTCAAAAAAAGGGTAGTGAGGTTGTCGCTTATGAAATCGACCAAGATTTAATGCCTGATTTAAAAAAGATAGAAAATAATAAGACAACTATAATTAATCAAGATTTTTTAAAAGTTGCTAAGTTACCAGCCAGTAAAGGTAAGATAATAATTGTTGGGAATTTACCTTATTATATTACTACACCAATTATCGAACATATCATAAATATTCATAATTCTTCTTTAAAATATTTAGTGATTATGGTGCAAAAGGAAGTGGCTAATCGTTTTTTAGCTCAGCCGCATAGCAAAGATTATGGCTATTTTACGGTTTGGCTTCAACATTTTTTTACAATTACCAAAATAACTGATGTTCCTCGCACCGCTTTTAGTCCCGCTCCGAAAGTGGAAAGTACCGTGTTAAAATTAACTCTTAAAGATAATGATGAAGTATTAGATTTAGCAAAATACCAAATAACTTTAAAGAAATGTTTTAGGCAAAAACGAAAACAACTAAAAAATAATTTTAGTAAAGAAGAATGGGCAAAAATAGTTCCTATTTTAGAAAAAAATAAAATAGCTTTAAATATTCGGGCAGAAGAATTAGACGATAAGATATTTAAAGAAATTAGTCAAATTATGTAAATTTTGATGGTTAAATTCTTAATTTAAATAGCCCTAGTTTAGGGCTATTACTGAGATTATCTTTAAATTTCTCAATTTTCTTAAAGACAATTTTTCGGAAATTTGTTAAAATGAAATTAGAAATGAGGTATAGTTATGGGATTTATTAAAGCTTTTAGTGGAGCACTTGGAGGAACGTTTGCTGATCAATGGAAGGATTATTACAAACCACTTCCTGGCGTTAGTGCCACAGCTGGGGTTTTTCCCGCCGTAGCGGTTGGTGAAAACAATGGTCGTGGGTCTAATACTAAAGGTTCAGCTAATATTATTACGAATGGTAGTAAAATAATTGTTCCAGAAGGAACCGCTTTAGTAACCATTGAAAATGGACAAATTACAGGCTTAATTGCCGAAGCAGGAGGATTTGAATTTTCTAGTAATGATCCAAATTCTAAGTCAATATTTAGTGGTGATGGAATATTGGCATCAACTTTATCAACTTCTTGGGAAAGGTTTAAATTTGGTGGGCAACCAAGTAATGAACAGTTAGCATTTTATGTTAATTTGAAAGAAATTCCCAATAATAAATTTGGAACCGCTTCAGAAATTTATTGGGATGATGCGTATTTTGGGACACAAGTTGGTGCTATAACCAGAGGTACTTATACTTTAAAAATTGTTGACCCAATTCTATTTTTGAAAAATTTTGTGCCAACTTCCTATCTTATTGCTGATGCTCCTGTTTTTGATTTTGCCGATATGAATAATGAAGCGGGAACGCAATTATTTAATGAAGTAGTTGGTAGTTTAAGTGCCGCTTTTGCCAAATACACAAATGACCCAAGTAATGGCAATCGGATATCCAAAATTCAAAGCGACCAAATGGGGTTTGCTAAATCACTAGCTGGAGCGGTGGAAGAAGCTTATGGTTGGAAAACTAATCGAGGTTTAGAAATTGTGCAAACCGCAATTTTAGCGATTGAATATGATGAAAATACGAAAAATCTATTAAAAGATGTTCAAAAAGCTGATGCTTTAGCTGGAGCTAGGGGTAATTCCTTTATGCAACAAGCCGCCGCTCGGGGTTTGGAAGCCGCTGGTGAAAATGGTGGAGGAGCTGGTATGGCTTTTATGGGTATGGGAATGAATGCCGCCAGTAATGTAACAGGAGGTTTTGCTCAACAACCAACGCCGTCATCATATCAACCAGCTTTTAATCAACCAACGAATAATCAAAATAGTAATGAATCACCTACGGAAAAACTTTTAGAAATGAAAAAATTATTAGATGCTGGAGCTATTACTCCTGAGGATTATGAAAAAATTAAAAATCAATTGTTAGGATTATAATGCGAAAATGGACAAGGAAGTAATCGAAACCAATTCATTAAAAAATGGGCAAGATAAATGTCCTAAATGTGGTGCAACCGATATTACTTTAAATGTCGCAACTGGTAAGTTACGTTGTAACTTTTGTCGTTTTGAATTTGACCCAGTTAAAAATTCTTCGGAAGATTTAGCTAATTTACAAGGAAAAGTTTTTACCACGGGTGTTGCCGATATAAAAGAAGATGCCGAAAATATTATGACCCTTAAGTGTCAAAGTTGTGGAGCTGAGGTAGTTATTGATACTTCTAATTCCGCTCAAGCAAGGTGTCATTGGTGTCGGAATATATTATCAATTAATGAAAAAGTTCCCAATGGTAGTATTCCTGATTTAGTACTACCTTTTGGGATTACAAAGGAAGTCGCCCAAAAAGAAATCGAAAAGTTTGTTAAAAAACGCCAATTTTATGCTCATCCAAAATTCCGCAAAGAATTTACAACGGAAAATATCATGGGTGTTTATTTACCGTATATACTAGTTGATTTTAATTCTCATGTCATTTTAACAGGTCAAGGCGAACATACAGCTAGGCGTTACATGGTAAAACAAAACGATATAGAAACGACTTATTATGATGCTGATTTATATAATGTTAAAAGAGAATTTGATTTAGTAATTAATGGTTTAACCATTGAATCAAGTAAAGATAAATTAAATGTTAATAATGCGAATAAGACCACGAATATTATTAATTCTATTATGCCATTTGATTTAGATAATTGTGTGAAATTTAATGCCAATTATTTAAAAGGATATACATCAGAAAAAAGAGATACTAATTTAGAAGATTTACGACCTACGGTGGAAATGCAAGCCAAAGACATTGCTAAATTTTCGGTGAATAATACTTTGCAAAATTATGATCGAGGTGTGGCTTGGCAAGATAATCAAATGACAACCAAAGGCGAAAAATGGCAATCCGCTTATTTGCCGGTTTGGTTATATAGTTATTTACAAGTAAAAGGTAATCAAAAAATTTTACATTATGTAGCGGTTAATGCCCGAACCAAAGAAACTATGGGAAGCGTTCCTATCCATTATCCTAAATTATTTATAATTTCGTTTTTAATCGAAGTTTTAGCCGTTATATTAATGCTATTTATGGATTTTGATTATGACTTTTTGGTTTTAATTGCCGGTTTTCTATATTTCTTTATTATGGTAGCTCGGTATCGGAACAAAGATGCTCGGCATTATTATGAAACCGAAACAAATACGGTAGTGAGTAATTTAGTAAGTACGGATAATTTTGTAATGCAAAGAAAAGGTTTAACGAATATGAAAATGCATGGAGCTAATAATAAAACGGTTTCCCAATCAAGTAACATTGGTAATGTCGAGAGTTTAGCTAATGAAATTAATAAATTTTTAAATAAGTGAAAACAAATAATTATTGTTTTCTTTTTTATTGAAACTTTTTTAGATTTAAAAGCGAGGTATAAGTGTAGGAGGAATAATTACTACTCATGAAAATAGCCGATGATTTTACAAATATTTATAAAGATACTTATCATGATATCCTAAAATATATAATAATTAATTGTGATAATTTAAATGATGTTAATGATATAATCCAAGATACATATTTAACTTTGTACAAGGTAATGGAAAAACAACCAATCGAAGATATTCGTCCCTTTCTTTTTGGCATAGCCAAGAATATGTTAAAACGCCACCGAAGGCGGTTTGCCAAGTTAAGACAGATGTTTACGAAGGAAGATATTGATGATTTTCATATTAAAGATAATTTCATTTTAGAAGAGGAAGTTTTAAAGCGTATTACCTCCGAACAAATATGGCATTATTTGGATAATAAAAATATTTTAATTAGTAAAACCTTTTATTTATTTTATAGTGAGGGTTTAAGTATCAAAGAAATAGCTCAACTTTTAAATAAAAATGAATCAACAATTAAAAATTACTTGTATCGTACGAAAATTGAATTACAAAATTTTATCGGAAAGGAATAGATAATATGAAGAATAAATTAAATAGTAAATTTGATTATAATGATAACTACCAAAAAATTATGGAGAAAATAGTTAAAAAACAGTACCAAAAAAAGTTTGTTTTTCGTTTAGCAACTTTGCTATGTATTTTTACAACCGGCTTGATGATAGTAAACGCCAAAGAGATTAGTGAAGTTATTAATAAAGTAAAATATAAATATGAGTCGCAAGAAACTTGGCAAAATAAGGAGCATTACGGTGTTTCTAAGGACAGCACTGGGGTTCATAGTATTGCCATCGGAGGGACAGTTTCTATTAAAGATGTTGATGAAAATACACTTATCAACTCAGTTAGTGATTTTGAAAAAAAGGTTGGAGTAAAACTTTTACAACTATCAGAATTAAAGCCTAATTATATTGATGTAAAAAGTTTAGATGCTAATCGTGTAAATTATTTAGGTTTTTATAAAAATCCTAGTCATATTGTTTTTAAGATTAGTAATTATTATAATTTTGCTTGTTATAATCCTCTTGATTTTCAAGCTGAGCCCCAAAATGTTTCTGAATGTTTAAATGAAAGCGCGAAATCAAATCAAGATAAACGCTTAAAAATGAGTATAACATTTCTTACCCAATATGCAAGTGAACAAGAAATTAATGATTTTGTTTTATATATTGCAGATTTTCCTCAAGAAGAAACGGAAATTATCAATTTTGATGAACTAAATACGAAAATTTATATAACTCGTTGGAATGAATATATTTTTGTTTATGATAATATTGTTTATATAATTGATAATAGTAAAAATGATTATCCTAAAGATGAATTATTAACAATAATTAAGAAAATGACATATTAATCTTTATGTTAAAAGCATGTAAATAAAATAAAAAAAAGTATTAGCCATCAAAAACTTTATGTTAGAATGAATTTAGGATGGTTGATAGTAATGGAAGAGTTATTAAAATTCAAATATAAAGATTATGAGTTAGTTTTACTTTATGATAAGGAAAAAGTTTATTATGCCAAAAGAGTTAATAATGTCCTAAGCTATGATATTAGCGATAATGATAGAGCCTTGCTTAAGTTTGTATATAAAAAGGTTATGCCCTCAAATAATTTAGGGGTAAGAAAAGATATTAATTATCAAAATAAAACATATAAACATTTGGTTGATAAAAATAATTCTCTTCATTTATTTTATGAATTAAAAGATAATGAATTATGTATCCCAGATTTAGAAGTAAGGAAAAAATTAAATTATTTATATAATAATCAAGAAGCTTTAGTATATGAAATGAAGGATAAAGCAAATAATCATCAAGGCTTCTTTAAAAGGGTCATTAAAATAGGTAAAAAATCTCTTCTTGTATTTGTGGCAACATCTGTTGTTTTAGGGCATAATTATTTAAATGCCAATAAAAATGTCGTTATTGAAGATGAACCCCCGATAATTGTTGAAGACTATATTCCTAGTCCTACTATTGATGATTCAGCGGAGGATTTTATTGTAGCCGATGCAATTGCCTTTGATGATGGTAATGTTTTAATGGATGATAATGGTGGAGAGGAAGAAGAGGAAGAAAGACATATACCTCAATATTTTGATAAAACACCATGGGTTGATGTTGCTTTTAAAAACGAAGAAGAAAATCCAAACAAAAAGTGGCATTTAGAAGAACTGGTTAATAGTTATTTAACAGAAAAGAAAGACAATGAAAATAATCAGACAAAAAGAGACTTACTTGATGATGAATTACGAGAAATTTATATGTATGAAGATATCTTTTATGACATAAATGAAATGTTTCTTAGTAATCCTGATTTTTTAAATTATGACATATTAATTAATTACAAAGGTCAAGATTTTATTGCAACTTATGATAAAAAAATAAACTTTATCTCATATACTTCAAAGCGTAATTTGGCACTTTATGATAAATTAGATTTTGATGGATTTTCAGAAATAACAGAAAAATTACCAGATTTAAAGCTAAGTTTTGTTAAGAAAAAGAATATTCATTTAAACTATGATGATATAGCAAAACTTTTAAATTATAATACAAATTTAACTAAAGAGGAAAAGGAATTTATATTATCAAATCCGAAATTCATAAGTGATAACTTAAACTATATGGATCATAATTATGTCTTTGAAATGCTTCTTAATTTAAATACTAAGTATATCAATAAAGATAGTGGAAGAGGAGTTGCGGGGGAATATTATTCTGATAGTTACAAAATAACTTTATATGATACCCCAGATTTTAGTAATTGTAATAAAGCTGTATTTACTCATGAACTAAGTCATGCTTTTTCCTGTCCAACAAGTGGTGATAATACCCTATATATAGAAATTATCAATAATATTGTAAATAATGAATATTGGGGAAAGGGAAATTGTAATTATGATTTAGGATATAGAAATGTTTTAAATAAAGCCTATATGTTATTAGAATTATTTAATCCTGAGGAAGTAAGAATGGCTTATTTTCAAAAAGATGTTGATGCTTTGAAAAAGAGTTTAATGAATATTATTGATAGTGAAGATATGGCAAATGAATTATTTGAGTGTCTAGATGCATCTGTAAATGATTTATTACTCACAGCGGCTGGCAATAATCAAAATACTGAGGAATTAAGAATGGCAATAAACCAAAGATTTAATGATTTAGTGAAAATGTATTATGAAGCTAAATATCATAAGCCAATAGAAGAAAATGAGGAATTAATGTTTAATGGTAATTATGATGATTATTTAGGAAAATTATCAGTGCAACTATTAAGTGATGATGCTAGGATGGGATATCGGTCAGACATTCTTTCCCGAAAGGCTTATTTTAATGATGCTCTTTTAAAAAATATGTATACTACATTAAATATTTATGGTGAAATTATTGAAAATAATGGTACTTTATACCAAGGTGGTGGTAACTCTATTACTTCTTTACAAGTTATATATAGTAATCCAAAATGTTATGGACTTAATGTTGGCGTTTTAAATCAAGAATTAGAAAGATAATGTTAATTTAATAATTTAGATAACCCTTAAATTTGAAAAAAAGATTTAAGGGTTTTTGATTAATTTAATAAATACTAAAAGAACAAAAAATAATATTTACTTTTTTTGTTCTTTTTCTAAAATTATTAATTCATTTACGGTGCAATCAAGATATTCACAGAGTTCTTCAATATATTTAAAACTAATAGATGATGTTTCCCCATTGATAATTCTATTTAAATTTCGAGAAGTAATATTCATTTGTTGTTTTAACCAATACTTTGTTTTCTGTTTGCGTTTTAATAATTCAACTATATTAATTTTTATCATGTTAATTACCTTCAATCAAGATTTTATCGAAAACTTAATTTATAAATAAGATACTTGTATTACCCCTATTAAAGTGCTATGTTATTTAACTTAATTTTTTGGTTTGAGTTTCCGTAAAAAAATAGAAGAAAAGAAAAAGTTAGAATAAATGTTCGATAATTTATTCTAACTTTTTTTGCTAAAAATAGGTGTAAAACCCTTCATAATTTGTTAAAATATAAAAAATAACATAAATAATTTATCAAAAACAAATTAATGGAGGTGTTCTACATGGTGCGACAGCGAGCGTTAATTAATACAGTTGGAGATAAACCAACCCAGTAATCTAGGTTAAGAGCTGGTACTAA
>CANQCI010000004.1 GCA_947589675.1 uncultured Bacilli bacterium
ACGAAAGTCATGCTGAATGCACAACGAAAGTCATGCTGAATGCACAACGAAAGTCATGCTGAATGCACAACGAAAGTCATGCTGAATGCACAACGAAAGTTATGCTAAATGCACAATGAAAGTTATGCTAAATGCACAATGAAAGTTATGCTAAATGCACAATGAAAGTTATGCTAAATGCACAATACATATTGTACTTATCAATCCTTTATGGTATATAATATATTTAGGAAGTGATTGAAATGGCTTTGACTAAAGAAAATTATCGCAAACGTTTAGTAGATGATGAAATAAAGGAATTGTTACAAATGTTTGGGGCAATAAGTATTGAAGGACCAAAATATTGTGGTAAAACATGGACAGCCTTAAATCATGCTAATTCTTCTGTGTTATTAACTAAATCAGATAATCCGAAATCAGATTATCAAAGGGCTTTAGTTGATAGAGAACTTATTTATACTGATAAGTTTCCAGAATTGATTGATGAATGGCAGTCAATTGAACAAATATGGGATGACGTTAGGACTAAGTGTGATGAAGATGGGAAAAGTGGCAAGTTTATTTTAACAGGTTCATCAGTGCCTATTCGCCCAGAAAAAATTTTCCATTCGGGGGCAGGAAGAATTTATAAATTGAATATGTATACGATGTCCTTATTTGAATCAGGGGATTCTGAGGGAATTGTTTCTTTAAACGATTTATTTAAAAATAAAAATATTGTTGCCAATTTAAAAAATAAACCAACTATTGAAAAATTAGCTGATTTAATTGTCCGAGGTGGTTGGCCAGCCAGTTTAGAATATGAGGCCAAAAATTATTATCGATTACCCGAAAGTTATATTAATGATGTAATTGACCATGATATAAATTATGATGGAATAGTAAGAAATAAAGAAAAAATGCGAATGTTACTAAAATCATTAGCTCGCAATGAATCAAGTTTAGTAACTAATGAAAAATTAGGTAGTGATATAAAGAAAGATACTAAAGTAAAAAAATATCAGTTAAGCAGAAATACTATAACTGATTACTTAAATGTTTTAAAAAATATTCACTTACTTCAAGACCAATTACCATATTCCTTTAAAATTCGTTCAAGTGTGCGGGTGGGGAAAACCGCAAAAAGACATTTTGTTGATCCGTCTTTAGCTTGTGCTGTTTTGGGGATAAGGCAAGAACAATTAATAAAAGATTTAGAATTATTTGGGTTTATGTTTGAATCGTTGGTAGTAAGAGATTTAAGAATTTATATCGAATACTTAGGTGGACATATATATCATTTCCATGATAATAATACCGGTGAAGAAGTAGATATTATTTTAGAATTAAGTGATGGTACTTATGGAGCTATTGAAGTAAAATTAGGGGTTGGTAAAATAGATGAAGCAGCAATTAATTTGCAAAATTTTGCTAAAAAATCTGAGGTAAAACCCCAATTCATGGCGGTTGTAAGTGGGATGATTGATTATGCTTATAAAAGAAAAGATGGGGTTTATGTAATTCCTATCACGGCTTTGAAACCATAAAGATTTTAATGAGAAAGATGTTAAAACCATCTTTCTTTTTAGCTTGAGGATTGTTATAATTAAGAAAAGGAAAGTGGTACGTATGAAAGAAGAAATCATAAAAAAAGTAAGTGCAAAATTAAATTTAAAAGATAAGCAAATTATTAATGTTATTAATTTGCTAGCATCTGGGGCAACCATTCCTTTTATTGCTCGTTATCGCAAAGAAGTAACTGGTAATTTAACGGAAGATGAATTAAGACAAATTGAAGCGGAATATAATTATGCCGTTAATTTACAAGAGCGAAAAGATGATGTTAAAAGATTAATTGAAGAAAAGGGTTTATTAACACCGGAGTTAGTTATTGCGATAAATGAAGCGACTAAGTTAAGTGAAGTGGAAGATATATATACGCCGTTTAAAGAAAAAAGAAAAACTAAAGGGACGGAAGCTATTAAGATGGGCTTAGAACCTTTAGCTAAACAACTTATGAGTTTGGTTAATAAAAATGCCGAAGATTTAGCTTTACCATTTTTAAATGAGCAAGTTAAAAGTGTTGATGATGCCCTTAAGAATGCTGGGTATATTATTGCAGATTGGATAAGTGATAATCCGAAGTACCGGAAATGGTGCCGCAAATACTATTGGTATAATGGGCTAGCAACTGGGAAAGTCAAAAAGAATGCGGATGATCCTAATAAAGTTTACGAAATATATTATGATTTTTCCCAAAAAATTACCGAATTAAAGCCACACCGCATCTTAGCTTTAAATCGGGCAAATAAAGAGGGCATTATTACTTATAGTCTGACGGTTGATGCCGGAAAAATTATTGCTTATTTAAATAATGAAGTGTATGGAAAGAAAGTATTTCCTTACCAAAAGTTAATGGAAGAATTTGTACTTGATGCTTGGAAAAGATTAATGGAACCATCTTTAGAAAGAGATATTAAAGCAGAATTATATGATAATGCTAGTCAATTTGGGATTAAAGAGTTTGGTAATAATGTCGAAAATTTATTATTAACGCCACCCATCAAGGAAAGTGTGGTTCTTGGTTTTGATCCCGCCTTTCGAACGGGTTGTAAGCTTGCAGTTTTAGATCCCAGTGGGAAGGTTTTAGAAATTGGGGTTATCTATCCGCATGAACCTAAAAAATTAGTTGCTGAGGCGGAAAAAATAATGCTTGATTTAATTAATAAATACCATGTAGCTATTATTGCGATTGGTAATGGCACCGCCTCACGGGAAAGTGAAGCCTTTGTAGCTAGTCTTATTAAAAAATATAATTTAGCTGTTAAGTATGTAATTGTAAGTGAAGCAGGAGCTAGTGTCTATTCCGCTAGTCCGTTAGCTAAAAGCGAATTTCCAAGTTTTTCCGTGGAACAAAGAAGTGCCGTTAGTATAGGTAGACGCTTGCAAGATGCTTTATCAGAACTAGTTAAAATAGATCCGAAAAGTATTGGGGTTGGTTTATATCAACATGATTTAAAACCCAAAGAATTAGATGAAGAACTAGGTTTTGTGGTAAGTAAAATAGTTAATAAAGTTGGCGTTAATTTAAATAATGCAAGTGAAAGTATTTTAAGTTATGTATCAGGGTTAAATAAAAAAATTATTAAAAAGATTTTAGCTTATCGGGAAAAACATGGAACAATAAGCTCTCGGGCGGAATTAAAAAAGGCGATTGATAATGATTTAGCTTTTGAACAATCCGCAGGATTTTTAAGAATCTTAAATGGGGCAAATCCTTTAGATAAAACTAATATTCACCCTGAGGATTATGCTCTTGTTACTAATCTTGCCCATGATTATCATTTAAATCTTGATTTAGTGGGAACTGAACAAATGGCTCAAGATTTAGCCAAAATTGATATTAATAAAATTAAGGATAATTACCATATTAGTAATGAAAAATGGCAATTATTAAGTACTAATTTAAAAGAAGGGGTCATTGACCCACGGGATGAAATTAAACAAATGACTTTACGAAGTGATATTTTAACTATTGATGACTTAGAAGTGGGGATGTCTTTGGAAGGGACTGTTCGTAACGTAACATCATTTGGAGCTTTCGTGGATATTGGCTTACATGATGATGCTTTAGTTCATATATCAAAAATGAGTAAGGAATATATTAAACATCCCAGTGAAATACTAAAAGTAGGCGATATTATTACCGCTTATATATCCGAAATAGATAAAGAAAAAGGAAGGGTTAGCTTATCATTATTAGAGGTGTGATAGAATGAAATTTATTTTAAGATTAATAGGGGTTGCGATATCAATTGGTTTAGCTTTGTTATTACTTATGGTATTAATAAATGAAACATTTACCAAAACGGTCTTTAAAACGGACTTTATGGAAAGTGGAGGAATACCAATTCCCAGGTTTGTTTATAAATTAAGTAATGTTAATCGAGCTAATGCTGTGCAAAATAATCACTTTATTACCTTAGTGGGGAAAGGTGATTTAGAAAATGCCAGAAATAATTATTTAAATAAACTAAATAAATGTTATGGAATATATTATTATGATAGTAGTAATGAAATAACAATAACTAAATATAACATTGTTGATAGTGGCATGTATCGCCAAATGGATATTAATTATGACTATACAGATTATTGTAGTGACCGGTATGTATTAAGTGATACTTGGTTTGATGATTATGCTATGATTGGTAAAATAGATGATTTAAATATTAAAACAACTAATTTAGTTAATTTAGTCGATACCTTAAAGAAGAGTAAACGGGTAATTAATCCGGTTGTTTCTCCTAATTATAAAAGTGAATATGCGGTTAGTTTTTCCTACTCGCAAAAAAGTGTGAGATATTATATGGATATAAAAGATTTTAGTGAAAATGAAATAGTAGTTATTAAATATCAAAAAGAAAAAAATAAACAATTTGCGGTTTATGAAGTAGAAAATGCTAAAGAAGTATTAAGTAAATTATATTAAAGAGGGTGGTTACATGGTTAAGAATAAAAAAGATTTAAGAGAGTTAATAACTTATACCGTTGTTTTGATTTTTGCTTTTATATATATTAAACCAATTATTAATATTTTACTTTATATTATAGAATTATTTAGTCCGATTATAATTGGTTTCATTATGGCTTTTGTAATTAATGTTTTAATGAATACTATTGAAAATAAATGGTTTAAAAAAGAATTAAGTAATGTTAAAGAAAAAAATAAACGAATATTTAGTTTAACATTATCGTTAATAATTATTATTGGGGTTGTATTTATTGTCGGATTATTAATTATTCCTGAGTTAAAAAATACGATTGAAATATTCATGGGCAATATATCTAGTTATCAAGATAATTTAAATAATTTTTTAAGTAAATTTGGGATTAGTTTAGAAGAGGGTAATGTTATTAATCAGTTTGTGGAAAATATAAGTTCATATATTAGAAGTAATGGTGATAGTATTTTAAATTTAACTTTGGGTATTGCTTCTAATGTGGTTTCCACGGTGGTTGAAATGTTTATTGGCTTGGTATTTGCTATTTACCTTTTAGCTGGGAAAGAAAAGTTTTGTGAAGCTACCAATAATTTGATTGATGCTTATTTACCTAAAAGATTTCATGGACAAATTGACCGAATTAGTAAGTTAAGTAATAAAATCTTTGCAAGCTTTGTTTCCGGACAATGTTTGGAAGCTTTGATTATTGGACTTCTTTGTTTTGGCGGGATGCTTTTATTACGCCTTCCTTATGCTCCAACTATTGCTGTCTTGGTTGGTTTTACCGCCTTAATTCCTGTTTTTGGAGCTTTTATTGGGACAATCGTGGGAGCATTTTTAATCTTTATGATTAATCCCATGCAAGCAATTATCTTTATTATTTTCATTATTGTTTTACAACAATTTGAAACTAATTTAATCTATCCTCGGGTTGTGGGGAAATCCGTAAACTTGCCTGCGATTTTAGTTTTAGTTGCTGTTACTATTGGTGCTAATCTGGGTGGTGTCTGGGGGATGCTTTTAAGTGTTCCATGTGCATCGATTTTATATAGCATTATTGTAACGGATGTTAATACAAGAATTAATAAACAAAAAGATAAAATAGTTAAATTATAGAACTTGTCAGATGGCAAGTTTTTTTAAAAAATGACGAAAAAAAGTAGCAATTTTAAGATAAGTTGGTACTTTTTTTATTAAAAAATATAAGCAAAATAGTAAGGTATATAAAAATGCGTATTCCGAAAATTATAAAAAAATTGATTTTTTCGGAATGACTTATACTATTTAAGTTTAAAGAAAACGGTATTCTTTTTTATTTTAGGTTAAATTCTATTTAAGTTAAATTAAATAATATAAGCCAAAATAGATTATATTATAGAAAAAATGCAAGTTTTTTAAAAAAATTGTCAAAAAAAGAAGTAAAATGCCAAATAAGTGGACTATATATAAGTGAAGGGAGGAATTTCAACATGAATTAAATTAATAAAAATAATCCAGTTTACGATTTAAAAGAAACATAAAAAATATAGTCACCACTGAATAAAAATTGTGACTAGGAAAGGAAACATAAAAATGACTAAAAGCAAAAAAGAAGTTAAAGACGAAATTAGCGAAGGCTCTCTTATGTATGATGAACTATTTAAGTATTTTGTTAAATCAGCAAAATATAATTGGTACACCATTCTTCTTTTGTCCGGTATTCTAAATTTAGATAGTGAAGTAGTGAAGGAAAAGTTAGTTTATTTAGATACGGAATTAACCGGAAATCCCAATTTAACTAAAAAAAGAGGGGATACTGTTTTTGAAATTGGTAAATATGTAGTAAATATTGAGATGAACCAATTTAAAACAGATAATTACCTAGAGGATAAATTAAGATATGTTCATTACTTATATGATAAAAACTTTACGGAAAAAGATGGGAAAAGAGGGAAAAAAGTAAAGAAAATGAACAAGTATATAGTTCAAGTCCATATAAACAATTTTGATTGTTGTGAAAAAGAAGTGGATTATATCTATTTAAAAAATCAACAAGGAAGTAAAGCTACTCCCAAAATCAAAATTGTTATTTACAATCTTGTAAAGTTGGAAAAAAAATATTATAATAATTTTACATTAAGTAAATTGGAGAAGTTACTATTGCTATTGAAATTAAGTGTTGATTTAGAAGAATTAAAAAAATTTATTGGGGAGGATGAATTTATGAGCAAATTGGAAAAAGAAAAAAAATTTTTTGAAGATTTAATGGAAGGTTTTTATAAAGAGTTCGATTATGATAAGGAACTCGAACAAAAAAGAATAGCCGAAGTAAGGACAGCTCATGCTGATGGCTTAGAGGAAGGAAAAAATTGGGGCTTAAAGGAAGGCATTAGTCAAGGACAATACAAAGAAAAAAGAAATGTAGTCAATAATATGATAAAAATGGCTTATCCTAAAGAAGCAATATTAAAAGTAGCGGGAATAAATGCCGAAGAATATGATAAATTAATTACTACATAATTTAAAATTTATAAAATTTTAAGAGTTATCTTATACGTAAGATGATTCTTTTTATAAATTGAAATCCTTTTATAAAAAAAATTAAGATATGATATAATTTTAGAAAAGGATAATGATGTAAAATGAATATTGTATTATTTATTATAATTTTATTTTTTAATATTTTTATTTTCCATAATTACTGTGCTGATTTATTTACTTTGATGGTCGTGGCTAGTCAAAGTACGATGTTGTTGTGGTTTATTATCAATTTTATAATTTTTATTATTAAAAGAAAGATAGAAATTTTAAATGTAAAAAAAATTACTAGAGATGATTGGGAAAAATTTAATTATTATCGAGATATTTTAAAAACTTATTCAATAGGAGAATTAGGTTATTTATATTTAGAAAATAAAGATACCCAGTTATTAATTGCCGCAGAATTAGAAAATTTAAAAAGAAAGAAGTTAATAGATTTAAAACAAGATGAAATTATAATTTTAAATAATGAAGGTTGTTATCCATCAGAAAAGTATATAATTGAGCATTATAGATTTATTAATGATAAAGAATTTTACGAACGGTATTTAGATTGTATTAAAGATAGTCTTAAAGAAAAAGGGTGTTTAACTAATTATGAGTATAAAAAAGATCCAAAAATTATAATAATATTTACTTTATTTATAATAACTTTTTTCTTAGGTTGGTATTTATTTATATCAACTAATACGGAATCTTTATTTATTGTGGGTTTTGAAGCGATTTATTTTTGCTTAGTCATTTTAATTTTGCTGATGGGCTTTGGTGTTTTAGGTAATAAAAAGAAGCTAGTTAAAACTAAGATTGGTAAAGAAATCTTTTTAAAACTATGTGGTTTAAAAAATTATCTTCGTGATTTTAGTAATTTTGATGAAAAAAATTTAAAAGAAATAGTTCTTTGGGAGGATTATATTTTATATGCTATTATCTTAAAAGAAAGTAAAAATTTAAGCAATGAATCTAAGAATGAGTTAAATAAGTTAATAAATTATATTTATAAATAATTATATTTATAAAAATTTTAGCGTTTTAAATCTTAAAAATATTGTATAATGTTTTTAGCTGATACATAAAATTTGGAGGTATTTATGGCAGATTTTACTTTTATTGATTTATTTGCAGGCATTGGTGGTATTAGAAGACCGTTTCAAAAATTGGGAGGTAAGTGTGTTTTTTCCTCAGAAATAGATAAGTTTGCTATCAAAACTTATGAAGCGAATTGGCATGAAACTCCGGCGGGAGATATCACTAAAATTGCTGCTCAAGATATACCTAAGTTTGATATATTACTTGCCGGATTTCCTTGTCAAGCTTTTTCGATAGCTGGTAAACGCAAAGGTTTTGCGGATATTCGGGGAACAATGTTTTTTGAAGTTGAACGAATTTTAGAATATCATAAACCTAAATGCTTTTTATTAGAAAATGTTAAAGGTTTAATTAATCATGATAAGGGAAATACCTTTAAAGTTATGTTAGATATCCTAGAAAATAAATTAAAATATAAAGTCTATTATCAAATTCTTAATGCTAAAGATTATGGTGTTCCCCAAAATAGAGAAAGAATTATCATTGTAGGATTTAAAAATCATGATGTTAAATTTGAATATCCGAAACCTTTTAATGAAAAAGTAAAAGTTGGAGATATTTTAGAAAAAAATGTTGATCCTAAATATACAATTTCTGATAAACTTTGGGCAAGTCATCAAAGAAGAAAAAAAGAACACCAAGCCAAGGGCAATGGTTTTGGTTATTCGCTATTTACTGAGGATTCTCCTTATACCAGTACTATATCTGCTCGATATTACAAAGATGGTTCGGAAATATTAATAGCCCAAAAAAATAAGAATCCCCGAAAGCTTACGCCTAGGGAAGCTGCTCGTCTTCAAGGATTTCCCGATGATTTTCAATTGGTTGTAAGTGATATGCAATTATATAAGCAGTTTGGTAATTCTGTACCAACGAAAATGATTGAAGCAGTTGCTAATAATATATATAAAGCTTTAAAAGAAAGTGAGGAAATATAAATGAATTTAAGCATTGAGAAATATAGAAATAATTTATTATTTTATACTATTTTAAAAAATATTATAAAGTGTAAATTAACTGAAAATAAATTAATGGAATTAGAAAATCATATTAAAGAAAATCTTGATTTAGGTTTTCCTAAATTACTTGAATATTTAAAAATGCAAGTAGTAAAGGAAAATGTTAAAACTTATGAAGACTATTTAACTTTAATTAATTTATGTGATGAAGTTAATTATAATATGTGGTGTGATTTAACTATTTTATCAATTGAACTTCTTACGTGTAAAAATCTTATTTTAGAAGAAACGAAAAATTATGTTAAAGTTCAATATAATGA
Organism: uncultured Bacilli bacterium; assembly: GCA_947589675.1. Lineage (GTDB taxonomy): Bacteria > Bacillota_I > Bacilli_A > RF39 > UBA660 > Onthocola_B. The sequence goes on from CANQCI010000004.1 coordinate 9,370, forward strand.
GGACATTGCCAATATAAAAGATAAATTAAGTTTTACATATGATTTAACTAATTTAGAATATCCCTATGGGCAAAGAGTCGTAAATGCCTTACTTGTATATGCTTTAACAGATCGAAATCGCCAAAAAGAATTTATATTAGAAACTAGTGGGAAAGTCATTAAAAATTTAGACAATTTAATTGATGATATAACGCAAAAATATAAGATTAATGTTAATAATATATTCATGATAATTATGGATGAATCTATTAATCAAAGTATTATATCGACAGCTGGTTCATCTTATGAATCAAGAGTTGAAAGCGTTTTATTAAGTATTTCTGATAATGTTAATTTTCATGTTCATGATAAGAATATTACTTCCGTTGAATATGATTATACTTTTGTTTTAGAGGGAAAATTATTTGGGGTAAATGTCAAAAGAACGTTAAGAGAAAGATATAAACAAAATTTTGAAGATGTAGATAAGTTATCAGTTGAGGCGATGTTTTTAGTTACTTTAGGTATTGATTTAAATGAAGAAAAATTAAATAATATTATGCAAAGACATGGTTATTTTGTAGTAGTATCTCAAGAAGTTTATGATTCTTATACATATTTTCGTAAAAATAAAAGGGTCATTTCTTCAAAGAATTTTAATGGGGAATATTTAAAAAAGATGTTTTCTCAATTTATTTAATGGGAGTTTTTTAACTCTTTTTTATTGACTTATCTGTATATACTATATATAATAGATATATACAAAGAGGATTGTTATGGAAATAATTATAAGTAATTCAAGTGGGGTTCCTATTTATGAACAGATAAAGGAACAAATCAAAGAAAAAATAATAGCTAATGAATTAAAGGAAAATGAACTGTTACCCTCCATTAGAACTTTAGCTAAAGACTTAAGGTGTAGTGTTATCACAACCAAAAATGCCTATGAAGAGTTAGTTAAAGAAGGGTATGTTAAAACGATTCCAGCTAAGGGATTTTATGTTGCCAAAATTAATAAAGACATCATCAGAGAAGAACAATTAAATAAAATTGAAGAATTACTTAGTGAAGCTATTCATTTAGCTAAAGCAAGTAATGTTTCGAGGGCTGTGTTAAATGAAATGATAGATATCTTAGAAAGTGAGGAAAAATAAATGGAAAATAGCTTAGAAATAAAAAAATTAAGTAAGAAATATGATAACTTTGCTTTAGAGAATATTTCTTTTAATTTACCAAAAGGGATGATTATGGGCTTTATTGGCGAAAATGGGGCGGGGAAAACTACAACTATCAAGACAATATTAAATATAGTTCAAGATTACACGGGCGAAATTAAAATTTTTGGTTTAGATAATCGTCAAAATGATAAGAAAATTAAAGAAGATATTGGAGTAGTTTTAGATGATATGTTTTTTCCCGAAATTTTAACGCCCCTTGATATAGATAAAATTATGCGGGGGATTTATAAAAATTGGGATTCTTCATTATTTAAAAATTATTTAAATGAATTTAAGCTTCCTAGTAAGAAAATTATCAAGACTTTATCGAAAGGAATGCATAAAAAACTGGAAATTGCGACCGCTTTAGCTCATCATCCGAAGTTACTAATTTTAGATGAGCCAACTTCGGGTTTAGATCCGGTTGCCCGAGCGGAGGTAATTGAAATATTCCAACGGTTTATTGAAAATGCTGATTGTTCAATCTTATTTTCCACCCATATTACTACTGACTTAGAACATGTTGCCGATTATATAACTTTTATTGATGAAGGAAAAATTCTTTTATCGAAAACAACTGAGGAACTATTAGAACAATATGGAATTGTTAAATGCAATAAAGATGATTTTCAAAAAATAGATGCTAAAGATTATTTAAAATATAAAAAAACAAAATATGCTTATGAAGTTTTAGTAGAAAATAAAAAAGAATTTACGAAAAAATATAATATTAAGGTAATTGATAAACTTACTTTAGATGAACTTATGGTTTTAATGATAAAGGGGGAAGAATAATGTTAGGATTTATAAAAAAAGATTTAGCGATGATTAAAAGTAATTTTAAATTATTAGGAATATTAATTATTATATATACTATCATGGGCTTCCTAGGTAAAATGGATATATCTTTTATCTTACCATTTATGAGTGTTATGATAATGATTTCTTCTTTTAGTTATGATAATTATAATAATTGGGATGCCTATGCCATTACTTTTCCTGATGGGCGAAAAAATGGCGTTAAATCCAAATACATAACGACGATTTTAATGGTTTTGGTTGTTTCCCTTATTACCCTTATTTTATCTTTTCTTATTTCCTATGTTACGACCAAAAGTATTAATTATGGAGAAACTTTAGTAACCATGCTGGGGACAATATTTGGTACGCTTCTCGTTTTAACAATTATGTATCCAATTATTTATAAATTAGGGGTTGAAAAAGCCCGAATGGCGATATTTCTGATTGTCTTTGGCATAGTTATCATCGGGGGATTTTTAGTTCAATATATCGATTTATCTGTTATTACTAAATCCCTAGCTTTTTTAGAAAATTATCTTGGCTTAATTTTAATTATTATTACCATTTTAATGGTTTATATATCTTATAAAATTGCTCTACATATTGTTATGAAAAAAGAATATTAAATTATAGTCTAAGTTTTAAAAACAAAACTTAGATTTTTTAATGCTTAAATTGGGAATTTTAAAGGTGTATAAGGCTAGATTTTTTCTAGATATTTTAGTACAATTAAAAAGGTGATGGACAAGTGAAAACTTTGATTTTAGTAGATGGCAATAATTTGATGTTTCGTTCCTATTATGCCACCGCTTATTCGGGAAATATGATGAAAAATTCACAAGGCTTTCCAACCAATGCTTTAATTGGTTTTGTTAATATGATTAATAAAATTATCAAAGAGGAAAAGCCTAGTTATATGGCGGTAGCTTTTGATGTTGGCAAAAATTTTCGTAAAGAAGAATTTGCTTTTTATAAAGAAGGACGAATTGGGATGCCTGAGGAACTCAAAATGCAAATGCCAGTTGCCCGTGATATACTGGATAAAATGGGGATTAAACATTTTGAATTAGAACCATATGAAGCGGATGATATAATTGGAACAATTGTTAAAATGACGGAAGCTGATAAAGATTTTAAAAGTACAATTGTATCGAGTGATAAGGATTTATTACAACTAATTAGTGATGAAACTAAGGTTAAATTATTAAAACAAAATGATTTTATTTTTTATGATCATCAAAAATTTGTGGAAGACTATGGCATCGAACCAATTCGCATGATTGACTTAAAAGCCTTGATGGGGGATGCTTCGGATAATATTCCGGGGGTCAAAGGAATTGGCGAAAAAACAGCGTTAAAATTATTACAAGAATATGATTCAGTCGAAAACTTATATAATCATTTAGATAATATAACTGGGAAAACTAAAGAAAAATTAGAAGTAGATAAAGATAGTGCTTTTATGAGTAAAAAAATAGCGACGATATATAAAGATGTGCCTTTAAATGTTGTTCTTGAAGATTTAGTTTATGATAGTGAATATGATAATAAAGAATTAATAGAATTATATAAAGAATTGGAATTTTTCTCACTTTTAAAGAATATGGAAAGAAAGGTACCCAAAAGAAAACTGGCTTATGAAGTTATTAATAGTGTTGAAGACTTAAATAAATTAGCTTCGGAAATAGCTATTTGTTATGAAGTCGATAATGAAAATTATCATTTAGGTAAAGCTTTAGGCTTAGGCATAACTGACCAATTTGGATCTTACTATGTGCCCAGTTCTTTAGTTATTCCGTGTCTTGATGCCCTTAAGAATAAAAAAATTTGGACATATGATGCCAAGAAAATAATGGTTAATAGTCACATTTTTATTAACTATGAATTTGATTTAATGATTGCTGCTTATTTACTTAATTATACAATTAAAGATGATTTAACTTATTTAGCTAATCAATTTGATGAAGGTTTAGAATTTTATGATAATTTACGAAAAATAAAATTTGAAACTAAAACTTTAATTCCCGAGTTAATTAAAAGAAGTAATTTTATTTATAATTACAAAGATATTTTCTTAGAAAAGTTAGAGCAAAATGCTTGTTTAGATTTATTTCAAAAAATTGAAATGCCTTTAGTTTTAGTTTTAGCGGACATGGAAAGCTGTGGTATAAAAGTTGATAAAAATATTCTTTTAGAGATGCAAAAAGATTTAGAAGTTAAAATTAATTTATTAACAGAAGAAATTTATAACTTAGCGGGGCTTAAATTTAATATTGGGAGTCCTAGACAACTCGGAGAAGTATTATTTGACCGTTTAGAAATAGCTAAGGGGAAAAAGAATAAAACAGGTTATAAAACTGATGTTAAAGTTTTAGAAAAATTAATTGATAAACATCCTATAATTCCTAAAATACTTGAATATCGTAATTTAACCAAACTAAAAAGTACCTACATAGAAGGCTTAGAAAATTATATTTTAAAAGATGGTAAAATACATACAATTTATAAACAAACTTTAACGAGGACAGGAAGATTATCTTCAACCGACCCTAATTTACAAAATATCCCAGTTCGGGAGGAATTAGGACGGAAAATAAGAAAAGCCTTTTTGCCTTGTAATGATTGCTTCTTAAGTGCGGATTATTCTCAAATTGAACTCCGAATTTTAGCTCACTTATCCAAAAGTGTGGGGCTAAAGGATGCTTTTCTCCATGGAGCGGACATCCATACTCGGGTTGCCAGTGAAATTTATAATGTTGAAGAAGAAAAGGTAACCAAAGCGATGCGGCGGACAGCCAAAGCGGTGATTTTTGGCATTGTCTATGGTATCAGTGGTTTTGGTTTAGGCGAAAATCTTCATATTGATAAAAAAAGTGCGGATGAATTTATTAAAAGATATTATGATTTATATCCCGAAGTAAAAACTTATACGGATAATTCCATTAAAATGGCAAAGGATGAGGGCTATGTTAGTACCTTATTTGGAAGAAGACGGGTGATTGAAGAAATAAATAATCCTAATTATATGATAAGACAAATGGGCGAAAGAATGGCGATGAATACGCCAATCCAAGGCACCAGTGCGGATATTATGAAAATGGCAATGATTAATGTTTATAAACGGTTTCAACAAGAAAATATTACTAGTAAGATATTATTACAAGTTCATGATGAAATAATTGTTGATTGTAAGAATGAAGAACTAGAGAAAATAAAGAAAATAGTCCAAGAAGAAATGGAAAATGTTTACCAATTAGATGTTCCTTTAAAAGTGGAAATAGATTGTGGAAATGATTGGTATGAAACTAAATAATTAAGTTATTCGTGCCAAAAAGGTGTAATTTTTACAAATTATTCCTATGAAAAAGGTGTAAATTTGCATAATTATTCGTGCCAAAAAGGTGTAATTTTTGTGAATTATTCCTATGAAAAAGGTGTAAATTGTGATATATTAAGGGTAGGTGAGATAGATGCAAAGAAAGATTTATAATGAATTATTAGCTTGGAAAAATGCAGATAGTAATAAACCATTGATGGTTTTAGGGGTAAGACAAGCTGGCAAAACCTATATAATAAATGAATTTTGTCAAAAGGAATTTACCAATTATGCTTATGTTAATTTGCTCGAAAATGAAAATATTGTTAAATTATATGAAAAAAGTATTCCATCAAGTGATAAATATCTTGAATTAAAAGCTTTATTAAATCTTAATTTAGATGCTGAGGATACAGTTTTATTTATTGATGAAATTCAAGAATCGGAAAGAATAATTGCGGAATTAAAGTATTTTTGTGAGCAACATAATAAAGTAAAAATTATTTGTGCGGGTTCTTTATTAGGAATAAAGCTAAGAAGAAGTCATTTCTCTTTTCCGGTAGGGAAAGTAAAAATGATAACTTTATATCCCATGGATTTCGAAGAATTTTTAATTGCTTGTGGTGAATCTATCCTTTTAGATGTTATTAAAGATAGTTTTAATAATAATAAAAATATTTCTTTAGAATTACATACCAAAGCTCTTCATTTATATAATGATTATTTAATCACAGGAGGTATGCCTGAGGTTGTTAAAAATTTTATAGATAATAACCGTGATTATGTAAAATGTGATTCTACAATTCTTAGTAATATAGTTGAATCTTACTTAAATGATATGAATAAATATGTTAAAAGTAATGTTGAAGCCTTAAAAATATCCAGAACTTATCAATCATTACCTAGTCAACTTTCGAATAATTCTGCGAAGTTTCAATATGCGAAAATCAGTAAAAATGCGAAAGCTCGGGAATATGAGTCAGCCATCGATTGGTTAATTTCTAGCAACATGGTTTTAGAAGCTAAGGCGGTGAAAAAGCCTAGTATCCCTTTAGAAGGTTTTGTAGATATAAATTCTTTTAAATTATATTTAAGTGATATAGGTATTTTAAATAGTATTTTAAAAATTCAACCCGTGGATATTATTAATGATAGGCTATCTTTATATAAAGGGGTAATTGCGGAAAATTATGTAGCTTGTGAGTTAAAAGCCCATGGACATAATTTATATTATTGGAAAAGTGATAATACTGCGGAAATAGATTTTTTAATTCTTACTGATGAGGGAATTATTCCCATCGAAGTTAAAGCTGGAAATAATACGAAATCAAAAAGTTTAGCGATTTATATGGAAAAATATAAACCTAAATATGCCATAAGAATAAGTACTAAAGAGTTTGGTTATAATCATGAAACAAAAATAAAATCTATTCCTTTGTATGCGACATTTTTATTATGAGGAGGAAAAGTTATGCCAGAAATAGCGGAAGTAGAAACAGTAAGAAATACTTTAAAAAAGAAAATATTACATAAAAAAATAATTGATATTAATATTATTTATGGAAAAATTATTGAAAATGATTTAGAAGAATTTAAAAAAATATTAATAGGTAAAGAATTTATTGATATCAAAAGAAAAGGTAAATGGTTAATGTTTGAATTAGATGATTATTATTTATTAAGTCATTTACGAATGGAAGGAAAATTTTTCTTAAAAAATAGTGATGAAGAAATTGCCAAACATGAACATATTATTTTTACCTTTGCGGACAATACCGATTTAAGATATCATGATACCCGAAAATTTGGACGGATGAATTTAGTTAAAAAAGAAGATATATTGAAGGTTGAAGCTATTAAAAAACAAGGTTATGAACCATTAAGTAAAGAATTAACTAAAGATTATTTATATAATAAAATAAATAATAAACATATTCCTATTAAAACTTTATTACTAGACCAAACGATTATCAGTGGACTTGGCAATATTTATGCTAATGAAGTTTTATTTTATGCCGGCATCAATCCTAGTCGGCATGGAGTAAGCATCACTTTACTGGAATGTGAAAAAATCATCAAGGCTAGTAATGAGGTCATTAAAAAAGCCATTGAATGTGGGGGAACAACAATTAAAAGTTATACTTCATCTTTAGGGGTAACTGGACGTTTTCAACAATATTTAGCTGTTCATAAAAGAGAAAATGAACCTTGCATTCACTGTGGGACACCAATTAATAAAGTAAAAATTGGTGGGAGAAGTACTTATTTTTGTCCGAAGTGCCAAAAATAAAAGAAAGGATTAGTTATGAAGAAGAAAAAGTATGAAGAAATAGTAAATGTTGAAGTAGAGTTAGATATTGAAGCATTACCAACAACTTTAAGAAATTATGTTAAGGAAATTGAAAATTATGCTAAAGAGGGCGACTGGTCAATGGTCTATGGCTCAATTGATGGGGTATGTAACATGGCAAAAAATGCGTATGCTCATCGTCGCATTTCCAAAAGTGTATGGGATGCAATAGAGTTACGTTATAATGGGGAAAGATATGAAGATGATTGATTTTACCCTATGCGAAGCTAATAATCGTTATTATGGTGGTCATGCCGGAGCTAAAAAGGGTATAATTTATAATGGCGAAAATTGGTTTTTAAAATTTCCTAAAAATACCAAAAATATAAATAAAAATTCGCAATTACGTTCTTATGCTTCATCACCAATATGCGAATACATTGGTTCCCATATTTATAATTTATTAGGAATTACCACCCATGAAACTATTTTAGGGATATACGAAACAAAAGTGGTGGTGGCGTGCCGTGACTTTCTTAATGATGGTGATTTATTATATGATTATAATGCGATAAAAAATGATTTTTCCCTTGAACAGGAAGAAATATTGGAAAGTATTTCCTCCTCAGATTATAATGTTGAATTAGAAGAGGTTCTAAAATTATTAGAAATAAACCAGACTTTTGCAAGTATAAAGAATATTAAAAAACAATTTTGGCAAATGTTTTTAGTCGATGCTTTTATTAATAATAATGACCGTAACAGTGGGAACTGGGGAATAATAAGTCATAAAAATAATAAGTCATTTACTTTAGCTCCCGTTTATGATAATGGGGCTTCATTTAATAGTAAGTTACCAGATAAAAAATTAGAAGAAATACTGGAAAATAAAGTATCTATGCTTAATAGTTTTTATAATTCTCGGATATGTGCTTTTACCTATCAAGATAAGCAAATCAATCCTTTAAAATATATTGAGTCTATGCAAAATGAAGAATTAAATAAAGTAATTTTAGAAATAGTTCCAAAAATTAATTTGGATGATATAGCTAAACTAATTAATGATATCCCTAATGAATATGCTAATTTACCTGTGCTAAGTAATTCCCAAAAAAATTTTTATCTTAAATCATTAACTTATATTTATGATAAAGTTCTTTATCCAACCTATAAAAATTTATTGGCAAAATAAAAACAAAAATATATATAATTATAATAGAAAGCTTTATGAATAAAATCATAGAGTTTTTTTACTTGATTTTAAAGATAATATTTGTTAGAGTAAAGAAACTTACGTGGGAGGGAAATTATGCGTGATTTAATAATTAAAATGGTGTTAAGTAATATTGCTTTTGACCAAGAAAATGGAATTGATGATGATAATTATCAAATATTTAAAAGATTTATTCATGATGATTATTTTCAAAAAAGAATTATTAATTTAATTTTAAATAATAATTTAGATTTAAAACTTTCTTCTTGGGCTTTAAAGCATATGCAAAATAATGATTTTAATGAAGCTTTAAAGGAAGCCCCATTTCATTATGATTTTCATTTAGATGTTTTAAGGTTTGGAAAAATGATTATTCAAGAGGAAGAACAAATCTTAAATTTATTAATTAAGGTTATGAAAGAACCCAAAGGAACTTTCATTGTTACGAAGATTCTTGAAGACTTAAAAAATATGGATATAGATACTTTAGATAAAGAAGATTATGATATTGTTTTAAAACTCCAAACGGATATCAATTATCTTGAAGATAATGTTTTAAATATTTTCGCAAATGGGGGATTTAATAATGATTATTTAAATGAATTAATCTTTTATTGCCAAAATAATGCCAAGAAAAAAGCTTATTTTTCTAAAAAATAAGCATAGTATTCTTCAAAAGTTAAACTATGTTCATAACAGTAAGTAGCCGCCTCAACGCCAATATAACGGTAATGCCAAGCTTCAAAGTTATAACCAGTTAAATCAACTTTATCTTCGGGATATCGTAAAATAAATCCATATTTATAGGCATTATCCTTTAACCAGTTTGCCTCAGGCGTATCTTTAAAAGTTGCTTGATTACTGTTAGCTTTACTAAAAATATCTAAAGCCAAACCGGTTTGATGTTCACTTGAACCAGGACGAGCTGCGATGCTATCCGCATACTTTCGTCCTCGGTTTTCTTTATAATTATTATAAATAGTTTCTTGGTCTTGATAAGTCCTGTAAGCGGAACTAATCATTAAATAATAGCCAGCTTCTTTAGCTCCTTGCCACATTTCTTCAAAAGCATCAAAAGCAACTTTCCGGCAACTTCGGCTTCCCGCTTCACCCCAAGCATATGTTTGGGGAATAACGACTAAATCATCGGGGGCATAAGTGCCATCTAATAAATAATATTTATTAACAAGCATTAAATAATCTTTGGAAACATCAGTTTTTAAACCTAAATCATCATAAAAGGGATGGTCTAAATGAATATTTATATTACGAACTACTTCCTTAGTCGTTAATTTACTATTATTAATAGCATAATCTAAATATTCTTGAAAGTGTTCTTTTAAAAAATATGGTTCATTTAAGAAATCAAGATATTTTTGTTCTTTTTGATTGTTAAGAAAGAAATTCCGTTCTTCATCAGTGGTAAAAACATTTAGGATCTTTTCCGTTTCTTCTTTACTATAACCAATATTTTGTAATTTATATTCATAAGTTTGTTCATATTGATAATTTTTATAAATCTTAATTCCCGCATAAGTACCAATACTCCCAAAAAGAATTAAGACGAGTAATACCCATACCCAAGTTTTCAGTTTTAACTTTTTCTTCATTTGCCCTCCCTATTTTTGGTAAGCTAATTATACCACTTTTTCCTTTACATTTAAAGACAGTTGTAGTAATATTTAGATAAAGGTAGGGTGGTAAGATGTTCAATAAAGAAATTATTGCGATGTGTGAAAATTTTTATAAAATTATTAATTTTAAACCTATCGAGGGTGATACCATAACCGAAAAATTAATTCGTATATATCAAGAATATATATTTCATATAAATATTAATGATGCGGAAAGTATTAAATCAGTAAAAGAGCTAGATAAAGCCTTAAATCAATATATAAATGATTATACTTTTCGTAAAGAATTACAAAAACAAATTGTTAAAGTAAAAATAGATAGAGAAGATAGTAAAAATATTTTAAAAGATTTTATTAAAGAAATAATTAAAATATTTAATAACTATGAAGAATATACCACCAGAGTTATTTATATATCAAGATGGATTTAGGCTTTGCTTAAATTCTTTTTTATTAGTAAGAATAAGAAAATAATTAAAAGAAAACTAGCAAGAACATAAGAAGATATATGATATACAAAGATAGCATTTTTATAATTACCTATAATATATTTACTTGTAATTAGTAAAATACCTAAAAAGATTAAATAAGTCCAAGTATTTTTTTGATAGTTAAGAATATTTTTAATTTTTTTACTAGCCAAAGTTAATGCAATAAAGATATCAAATAACCAATTAACTGCAAGGAAACTTTCAATATTTTGAATAAAATTAAAAACATTAATTTGTCTTAAAATGGAAAACTCGGGATAACTGAAGGTTCTGGATAAAGCCCCACCAAAACAACCAATTAAATAAAATAACATGACGAAAATAATTAAAGCATTCGCTGTATAACATTTTAAGTTAGTTTTAAAAGATGTGGGAGCATCAATTAAAAGAAGATAAGGAGATGTAGCAAATAAAGCAAAAATAATGGCGGTTTTAAATAACTTTTTACTCCCAATTGTAAAAATAGGTAAAAAGTTTTCTAACTTTAAATGAGGAACTAGCATAGAATATTTAAATATTAATAAAGCTAAATTAATATAAAATAATACTTTAGCAACCCGGATAATACTGGGATTATTTTTGGTACTAAGAAAGACGGCTAAGAATAAAAAGGGAGTACAAGAAATGAGGGTTTTTGTAAATGGTAAGTAAAAAGAATAGATAAAAATGGAAAAAATTATGACTAAGAAAAAGATGATAAATAAATAATAAAGTAAAAGTAAGGCTTTAATTAAAATATTTAAAATATTATTTTTAGCTAAATAATCATGAATAGATTGGTTTAGGGAAAGATAAGAATATAAATATATAAAAGGAATCCCAATTAAGAAGCCTAAAATTATGGCTAGCCAAGCATCCTTATCCCCGGCATTTAACATTAAAGAGATACCACCCCCAAGAAAAAGGGAACGCCCCAATAAAAACTTTAACTGTAATTGATCTTTATCATTTATCTTCATATATATTAAATACCAGTCCTTTCTTATTTATAACCACCTTTATATCACTTTTAATATCTTCAACTAACCAAACTTTTTTATTTTTAATTCTGGTATTAATAAAATAATTATTACTTAAAGATAAAATATCACTTTCATTATCTTGAAGTCGTTTAATAAAATCCGTTATTTGGTTATTAAGATATTTGGAGAATGCTTCATCTAAAGCTTGTAAAACTTTTTCATCTTTAATATTTAAAGCGGGAGAATTTTCAATAATTTTCGCTTTATAAGTACCCGTTAAATTAATATCATCTTTTAAGCTCATATCTGTTTTTATATCATAAAGAGCAATACTAACTGGTAAACCTTTATAAAATAATTCAAAAACTGGCTTTTTAATCTCACCTTTTAGTATATTATATAAGACACTATCTTCATTACTTAAGATATTTACCATCTTATAATCTTTAAAAATAGCTAAGCCATCTATATAAAAATTATTATCTTCTTTATTAATAACACTAATTGCTCCATCTTGCCCATAACTAATAACTTCTTTTAAAAACATATCAAATGGTTTATCAATAGCATAATTAGAAGCATAACTATTAGTTTGTAAAAGTAAATTAATCGCAATTGAAGAAATAGGGTTTTCCTCAGTTTCTGTTTGTAATACTTCTTCGGGTGGAATTTTGGCGACAACTAAACTAAAATTTTCCCGTAGATAAGTGCTTCGAATGAAAAAGTCAGCCACTTTGTTTAAATGATTGCGAGCTACTTCTTCACTAATAACACATAGCTTAATATGCGAATAATATGCTCTTTGACTTAATAAATCCGCGGCATGTTCTAAAGCCATGGAAATACTTTTGCCATAACCTGTCCTTGTGTAAGTGGTAACTTTCCCCGAATCTTTATCTACTTTATTATTAAAAGTTTCTAAAGTAATAGCAAATTCATTATCTTGATAATCAATTCCAATGGCACTAATAATAGCCATTTCATTTACTTCTTTATAATCACTACAACCGGATAAACTAAATAAAAGTAAAACTAATAAGATAATTTTTTTCATTTGTCCTCCTTGTAATTATTAATATTGGTAAATAATTTACTACGTTTATTATCTTTTTTTAGACTTTGTTTTAAAACGGTATCTAAAAAGTAAGATTTATCAAAAGGAACAAAAGGAGCAAAATAAGGATAATCAAATGAAGTAGTTGTAATTGTATAAATTAAAAAGTATAGGAAAGCCAAAGCTAAACCGTATAAACCAAAGATAGCCGCGGATATAAGGGCAATAACGCGAAAGTAACGAATCGCATTACCCATTTCGGTGTTCGTAAATATTAAACTTGAAATAAAAGTTATGGCGACAATTATAATCATGATGGGGGTAACAAGACCGGCATTAACACTTGCTTCGCCAATGATGATGGCACCAAGGATGGATATCGCAGAGCCATAAGTGGAGGGAAAACGTAAATCGCTTTCCTTTAATAATTCACAAATTACAAGCATAATAATCATTTCAATTATTGCGGGAAAGGGAACACCATCCCGTTGGATAGCAAAGTTGATGAGGAGGGTGGTAGGAATGGCTTCTTGGTTATAATTAATAAGAGCAATATATATCGCCGGCGTTAAAACGGAGATGAAAAAAGCAAATAATCTTAAAATTTTAATAAAATTAACATTAATACTTTTATTATAGTTATCAATCGTAGGATGAATAAAATCGATAAAAAAGGTGGGAACAATTAAAACAAAAGGGGAGGTATCAACCACCAAGGCAATTTTGCCCTCCATTAGGGAAGTTGCCACTAAGTCTGGGCGTTCGGTTTGAAATACAGTCGGATAAATATTAGTATTTTCTCCATCAAGTAGGAAAGCGAGGCTACTAGAATCCACAATCCCATCAATATCAATATTATCTAACTTTTTATTTATTTTTTCCACTAAATCTGGTTTAGCTATATCTTCAAAATAAACTATTCCCACTTGAGTATTAGTTTTTCGCCCAATAATTTTATTTTCAATTTTTAAAGTACTAGTTTTAATTCTTCTTTTAATTAACCCAATATTAGTTTGATAATTTTCAGTAAAACTATCTTTTGGGCCATTTATTGCGGTTTCTACTTCATTAGTGCCAATACTTCTTGTTAAATCAGCTTTAGTTTCAATACTAAATACTTTATTTTTTAAGATAATAATTGTAAAACCATTAGTTAAATAAAATTCTATTTGGTCATAATTTTTAATTTCCACCGTATTTGGCCCGGCGAGATAAGCTTTTAAATTATGAGAATTTATTTCTTTTTTAGCATTAATTATATTTTTTAAAATATAATCATTTACTTTATCACTCCCCGTTACAGTTTCTAAATATATTACATATAAACTATTAAATAATTGTAAGGGTATCTCTTTAATAATTAAATCTGGATTTTTACTAAATTCTTCTTTTAATCTTTTAACAATTGGATTCACTAGTTATCACCGTTTTTATTTTTACCATTTTATGGCAATTTATACGGTAAATATCTTGTATTATAAATTAATATTGTAAATTTAAAATAAAAAAATCACCTAATTCAACATCGCCAAAAAATTTTATTGACATTTTGGAAAATAATTAATAGACTATAAATAGTTAATTTAAAAAGCAAGGACGGGCTTGGCAACCTAACAGCTATATAAAAAATGAGAGCAAAGTATGGTGGAACAGCGTTCATACGCCCATATGATTTGTTCTCTTTTTGTTTTTTGAGGAGTGATAAATATGGCAAAATTAACTATGGAAAAGTTAGCAAATTATTGTAAACAATATGGATTTGTATATCCAGGTAGTGAAATTTATGATGGATTTGCTAATACTTGGGATTACGGACCTTTAGGAAGTAGACTAATAAATAATATTAAAGATTGTTGGCGAAAGAGATTTGTAGGGCAAAGAGATAACTCCTATGAAATTGACTGTGGAATTATTATGAACCCTAAAGTTTGGGAAGCATCAGGTCATGCTAAGTCTTTTAGTGATCCTCAAGTGGATTGCAAGGAATGCCAAAAAAGATATCGTGCTGATAATCTTATATCATCAACAACTAAAGATGTAAATCCAGATTTGATGAGTAGGCAGGAAATGAATGAATATATTCAAAAAAATATTAAGTGTCCTAATTGTGGTAAGCAAAATTTTACCGAAGTAAGAGAATTTGATTTAATGTTTAAAACTTACCGGGGAACGATAAATGATAAGAAGATGGAAATTTATTTAAGACCGGAAACTTGCCAAGGTGAATATATTAATTTTCCAAATGTACTACGAACAGCTCGGGAAAAGTTACCATTTACCATTGCCCAAGTTGGTAAAAGCTTTCGCAATGAAGTAACCCCAGGTAATTTTTTATTTAGAACTATTGAGTTTGAACAAATGGAATTACAAACATTTTGTAAGCCAGGAGAAGATGAAGCAATATTTAATTTTAATAAAGAACAATCAATGAAATTTTTAACAGATTTGGGGATTAATCCTGATAATTTAAGATTTAAAGATCATGATAAGTTAGTTTTTTATGCCAGTGCGGCTACCGATATTCAGTATCAATTCCCAATTGGATGGGATGAATTATGGGGAATTCATAATCGGACAAATTATGATTTAACTCAACACTCAAAATTTTCTGGTAAAGATTTAAGTTATTTAGATCCTGTTACGAAAGAAAAATATATTCCCTATATTTTAGAAACAGCTGTTGGGGTCGGAAGATTAATGCTTACTTTTTTATGTGATGGATTAAAAGAAGAAACTTTAAAAGATGGTAATACAAGGGAAGTATTAAAAATTCACCCCGCATTAGCTCCCTATAAAGTTGCTATATTGCCTCTTATAAAAAAGGTTCATGAGGAAAAAGCTAAAGAAGTTTTTAATAAATTAAATAATTATTTTATGTGTACAATGGATAGTTCCGCTTCGATTGGTAAAAGATATCGAAGACAAGATATAATTGGAACCCCATTTTGTATCACTATTGATGATAATACGTTAAAAAATAATACTGTAACTTTAAGAGATAGGGATACAATGGAACAAATAACCATGAATATTGATGAAGTACCATATTATGTAATTGAAAAGACATTATTTTAATTAAGTCTGGAGCGAATAAATATGCAAGTAGAAATAAAAAAATTAGATAATTTGGGTCAAGGCATAGCTTATGTTAATGACTTAATTACTTTTGTACCCAAAACTATTCCGGGGGATATTGTTGAAATTAAAATTGTTAAAAAAAAGAAAAAATATCAAAATGGTCAAGTTATAAAATATATAAAAAGAGGTAATTCATTTGTTCAAGCAAAATGTCCATATTATGCATTATGTGGTGGTTGTGCCTTACAGAATTTAAGTTATGAAGCAACTTTACAATATAAAAAGAATAAATTAAAAGATTTACTTGCTCATATTAATATAAATGTAGAGCCTACTTTAATTGCTAATGATAACCCTTATAATTATCGAAATAAAATAAAACTCCAAGTTGTTAATAAAGAAATTGGCTTTTATTTTCCTTTAACTCATAACTTAGTTAAAATTACCAGCTGTGATATTGCAAGTCCCGCGATTAATAGAGTAATTCCTAACTTAAAAGAATTTAATATTACTAATGGCGAAATTATTATAAGAAGTAATCCTAATGATGAATTATTAATTATTATTAATAGTTCGGAAGAAATACAATTTTCTTCTTCAAAATTAAGAGAAATTGCCAAGATTGCGGGCATAGTTGTTAATGGTGAAGTTAAAGAAGGGGATAGTCATTTAATCGCTTTATTTAATCATTTAATTTTTAAATATAGTTATGACTCTTTTTTTCAAGTTAATTTTGGTGTTGCCCAAAAAATGTGGGAGCTATTGAATGAAAATATTGAGGCTAAGTCCAAAGTTTTAGACCTTTATTGTGGAGTTGGTACCCTAAGTTTAGTGGCGGCATCAAAAGGTGCCAAAGTAGTAGGGATTGAAAATGTTTTAAATGCCACCGTTAATGCAACATTTAATGCCAAAATTAATAAATTAAATGCTAAGTTTTTATATGGAAAAGTTGAAGATATCTTACCCAAAATACCCTTTGATTATGATACAGTTATAATTGACCCGCCTCGAAGTGGCTTAGCCAAATCTACTCTGGATATTTTAAAGAAATACTTAGTTAAAAAAATAATTTATATATCATGTAATCCAGATACTTTAGTAAGAGATTTAGATAGTTTTAAAAATTATTATCAATTAGAAAAATCTTATCTTTTAGATATGTTTTCTTATACTTATCACGTTGAATGTGTATGTGTTCTAAAACTGCGATAAACCCTTATAAATAAAGGAAAAATCAACTATTTAGTCGTGTTAAAAAAGAACAAAAAAATAGTAAAAAAATAGATATTTTTATAGTTTTTTTGAAAAATTTTTAAAGGGTTGTCTGTGTAGTATATGTTTGAGTTTACCATATTAAGTGATATGGTCTGTCTAGATGAAATTTAACATAATGAACTAATTAACTTTTATATTATAATAATATTTGAAAGTGAGGAGATAGTAATGAGTGATTTAATAAAAAAAGATGAATATTATGATGATTTTTCCAAAATTATTGAAATGATAGAAACCAGAAAAAATAATGCTTATAGAAAAGTAAATGAAGAAATGATTTTGCTTTATTTAGAAGTTGGTAAATTTTTATATGAACTAAAGGAAAAAAGCGGATATGGAGATAAAATTACAACCAAAGCAGCGGACTTCATGAAAAATAATTATCCTGCTATTAAGGGATTCACTAAAAGAAATATAGAAAGAATGATTCAATTTTATAGTACATACAAAGATGATGAGATTGCGACACCACTGGTGACGCAATTATCGTGGACAAATAATCTTCTTATTTTAAGTGGCTCTAAAACAAAAGAAGAAAGACTATTTTATTTACAATTATCAATTAAAAACAATTATTCTAAAAGAGAATTAGATAGACAGATAACTTCATCTTATTATGAAAGATATATGCTATCTGATGGTAAGCAATTACCAACTACTAGTAAAACAATTGATGAAAATGATTATCCTAACACAAGAATTTTAGATATGTATAGCTTAGAATTTTTAGATTTGCCTAATGAATTTACAGAGAAAGATTTAAAAAATGCCATTATTAAAAATTTAAAAGATTTTATATTGGAAGTGGGGAAAGATTTTACTTTTATTGGAGATGAATATAGAGTCCAAATTGGTAATCACGATTTCTTTATCGATTTACTATTTTATAATAGAGAATTGTCTTGTTTAGTAGCATTTGAATTAAAATTGGGAGAATTTAAAGCAGAATATTTAGGAAAAATGAATTTGTATTTAGAGGCATTAGATAGAGACGTGAAAAAATCACAGGAAAATCCTAGTGTAGGTGTTATCTTATGTAGTTCTAAGGATAAGGATGTTGTAGAATATTCATTAAGTAAAAATATGTCACAAACTTTAATATCAGAATATAAATTGAAATTAATAGATAAGAAATTATTAGAAACAAAATTAAGAGAAATATCTACTTTAGTAGAAGAAACCAAAATAGATTAAATTGTATATTATGACATAGTCAGTTATGACCAAACATATAAAATTCAATTATTCATAATGTACGAACTAGCCATTTAGAATGTTTATGCGTTCTAAAATTAAAATAAAATTTTAAATAAAGGAAAGAATAAAAATGATGAAATTGTCTCACCACTGGTGAGACAATTAAGCTGGACTAATAATTTACTAATATTATCTGGCATTAAAACTAAAGAAGAAAGAGAAATTTTTGGATTTGCCAAATGAATATTTCAAAATCGATTTAAGAAAAGTCATTATTAAAAATTTGAAAAACTTTATTTTAGAAATAGGGAATTTTACTTTTGTGGGAGAAGAATAATGCACGAACTAGCTATTTAAAATACATGGTTGTGTTAGAAAAAATCAATTAGTTTTAAAAAGTGAGCGTTCAAGTTAAAAGGGGATATCCCATGGTATTGGAATTAGGAAAGTAGTAGAGAATTTAGAGAATGATTAAATTTTATAAAACTTATAAAGTTGATGAAATTGTGTCACCACTGGTGACACAATTTAAAAATTTTGAACTATAATTTCGATTATGTATATGATAATAAAATCAATAATTATTCATCTAAACTATTTTCATTTAAAAGGAAGTGATATAATCCCATAGTAACTATGCCATCATTATCAATTCTTGTTTTAATATTATCTTTTACAATAATTATTTTTTTAAAAGAGTCTTCTATATGTTTTAAAGATTGTTTTTCTTGATTATTTTTTTCATCACTTGTTAATTTATAGGAAGACTGAATATAATATTTTTTTAATCCTTTATTAACAATAAAATCAACTTCATAGTTAGTTCTTTCGGTTTTATTTTGGCTATTCTTAGTATAAACTTCCACAATTCCGATATCGACATTATATCTTCTGGCTAATAATTCATTATATATTATATTTTCCATGATATATCCATCATCTATTTGCCTAAATTTTAATCTCGCATTGCGAAGCCCTATATCTTCATAATAATATTTATAGGGTGAATTAATATAATGATTACCTTTAATGTCATATCTTTGGGCTTTATTTATTAAAAAGGCATCTTCAATATAACTAATATAACTATCGATAGTATTTTTATTTATTAGTTCTTCATTTTGGTTTTCTTTTAAATATTGGTTATTTATTATATTGGTAAGTCTTGTAGGATTAGTTAAAGAACCTATTTGGGATGATAATACATCAAGTATATCATTTAAAAGTTGTTCATTTTTGATATTTCGTCTTTCTTTTAAATCTTCTAAATAAGTTGTTTGATATAAATTTTTTAGATATTCAATTTTTTCTTCATCACTTTTACATTGTAAAATATAAGGTAGTCCTCCATATAAAACATAATCATTCCATGCTTCATCTTTATCCCCATTATAGGCTTCTAAATATTCTTTAAAAGTTAAAGGATAAATGTGGATGATGTCGCCTCGTCCTCGAAACTCAGTACTGATATCACTTGATAACATTTTAGAATTACTTCCAGTTACATAAACATCAACATTATCTTTATATAAAAAACCATTTAATACGGGAACAAAATCATCAACTTTTTGAATTTCATCCAATAAAATATAGTACTTTTCATGGGTATTTTTAATTTGGCTTAAAAGATAATTATTTAAAACTGATGCTTGCCAATACTTTTTATTTTCCTCCGCATCAAGAGCTAGATAAATAATATGATTTTCATCTGTTTCATTTTCTAAAAGATATTTTCTAAATATTTTATTTAGTAAGTATGATTTTCCAGATTGATGTAAGCCTATTATTACTTTAATCATGTCATTATCTTGCTTTGCAATTAATCTTTGTAAATAGTTATTTCTCTTAATTTCCATGCCTAACACCTATAACTATTATATATATTTTTTTTAAGTTAGCAATTTCTATTTACCAAAAGTGTGTGCAGACACACTTTTGGTAAATAGAAATAATCACGCAAAGATTAAAATTTATGCTATAATTCAAGTAGGCAAATCAGGTGGTGATTTATTTTGATTAAACTTACTAAGAATATTACCGAAGCTAATTGTATTACACATGGTAGTGTCTTTCATGCTGATGAAGTTTTTGCCACCGCTATTATAGGGAAAATAAAAGATGTTATCTTAATGAGAGTTAATGATAATCTACCCAATATTGATAATAAAGATATTTTAATTTATGATATTGGCGGAGGGAAATTTGATCATCATCAAAATAATTCGCCAGTTCGAAAAGATGGGGTATCTTATGCTTCTTGCGGGTTAATTTGGCAAGCGTTTGGCAAGCAAGTTTTAAAAGAATTTTATAAATGTGATGATAGTATTTTAGAAGATGCTTATAAAATACTTAATCGGGATTTAATTGAATACATCGATGCCAGTGATAATGGGGAAGTTCCTAAGTTAGATGTTCCCTATAAAATGGTTGAGTTAGCCAATATTATCAGTGGTTTTAATCCTCGGTGGGATGAAGTAGCCAGTGAAGAGGAGAGATTTTTGGAAGCCTCTAATATTGCTAATTTGATACTAGATAATGTAGTTAAAGAAACGATATCGAAGCTAAAAGCTCGCACAATAGTGGAAGAAAAAATAACTCATGCCAAAAAGGGGATAATGATTTTGGATAAATTTTTACCTTGGAAAGAAGCTTTATTATTATCCCCAAATAAAAAGGCTCAAACCATATTTTTTGTGATTTATCCTTCGAAGCGAGGTGGGTATAATGTTATTGGTGTCCCAAAAGAGTTAAATAGTTTTATTAATCGCAAAGATTTTCCCAGCTCTTGGCGAGGTTTAAAAGATAAAGATTTCCAAAATAAAACAGGGGTTAAGAGTGCGTTATTTTGTCATAAAGCGGGATTTATATGTGCCGCAAAAAATTTAGATGATGCCATTAGATTAGCCAATATGGCAATGAAGGAGGAAACATGCAATTAGAAGATTTTAAAAAGGAAATTACTAATGAGGACTATGATAAAGTCTATGAGGTAATTGTTAAAAAAGATATTGAGTTAATTAACAAAATTGGAAAAATTAAAAATATTGATGTTCAAGTTGATGATGAGGATGATTTAGCTACCAGACTATATCATTATTATGCAATATTTAGGGAAGAAAGTGGGATGTTTAAATATATTAAATATGTCGTATTTAAGTTACAAAAATATGAATATGAAGGAATAGATGAATATGATACACCTTTAGAAAGAATAAAAACCTATATTAATGATTATAATAATTTACAAGAATTAATAAATACTTATGAAGAAGAAAAAAATAACTTAAAGAATAAGTCTATTATTGATATAAGAAAAGAATATAAAGATAAGTTTATTAATTTATTTAAAGAGATGTTAGATTATAAAAATATTTCTTATAAGCAAGATATATCTTTTTCAGAATTAATTACTAAAGTTTATCCTTCTTATTATTTCTTTGCTGATGATTTTAAAAATATTGAAAATGCAATAGAAAATGGTTATATTCAAGATGACAGTGGCGATGAAGATTATTATATTAATAAAGATGAAGACCCAGTCGAAGTAGCTCATTATTTATCTTCTATCTATAAAAGTATCAAAGATAATAATTATTACCAAACAGTAGCTTATTTATATCATGAAATTCCTTTAAAAGAAAAGGAAACTTATGAAGATATTTATAATCAAGAAAAGTTAAAAATAGTTAATATATTTAAAGAGATGTTAGATTATAAAAATATAGCATATAATGATAAAGATAATTATAGTTCTTTATTAAATAAAGTAGCTAATACTTATCCATACTTAAATGATGTTTTAAGAGGATTAGATTTTAATTATCAAGATAAAGAATATATTACGATAATTGATAGGATGAAAGATATTGAAGAAGCTTTATTAAAAAGATATAAAAACTATGAGCAAGAAATGCTGGAATATCAAAAAAAGTTAAAAGATGATTGGGATGATGAAGACTTTTTAGAATAAACAGATTAAGCATGTTAATTTTTGTTTGCTTTTTAGATGAGGTTAATATATAATAAACGGTACTAAAAAGGAGAAAGTGTGAGCATGAATATAGCTATATTAGACGCTTTAACTAGTATGCAGAAATTATTTTACCTTAAATCAGAAATAGAAAGAGAAGAAAAACAAAAGGATACAGTTTTAATTGATGAAGAACAGCTAATGCAAAGTATTGATGAAGCCGAAATTAAAGTTAAAAATTTAAATTGTTCTTTAAAAAAGGCTTTTAAAAAATTAAGAGATGTAGATATTACGAAAATTGGATATAAGACTTATCGAGAACTATCTACCGATATTGAAAGAATAATGAATGAAATTGATAAACATCAAAATTGTATTGCGAAAAAAAATCGAAGATTAGAAGCCTTAAAGGAAAAAATAAGTTCTTTAAATAATAATATTAATTCTAAAAATAAAGCTATTCAAAAAGAAATAATCATGTTACAAAGATTTATTGATAATGAAGAAATGTATCAATTAAATTTAAATATTAAAGAGTTTTTAGCAATATATGCGGATATTATTAATCAAGAATTTTTTACTTTAACTAAAAAGATTGGAAAAAATGTTATTGATATATTTCAAAATGATAATGGTTTTAATAGTAATGTAGCTCTTAAATTAATTAATATTTTATTAAATTTATATCAAAATTGTGAAAATTTAGTTATTATCAATAATAATTTAAAAGAAGATGAAGGGGACTTAAAGGGTTTAACAATTGATTTCTTTATTAGTTTTTATAATTGTTTAACGAGATTAAATAATAATATGGATATAGAAGAAGATTTAAGCAATAAATGTAACTATTATTATGAAAATTTAGTGGCAAGTTTTAATTTATGGAATACCTATCAAAATATATTTGCTTATGAAAATGATTTAGTTAATAATACTAGGGCTTTATTATTAAAAAAATAAGATGCATTCTCTTACAGGTATTTTTCCTAAAGCAAAGTCTTTAGTGCTTTCTTCTAGAAAGCGAGTAAGCTTTACTTGGCGGTTATATAAAGAGGCTTTAAAGTTTAGTTTAAAGTCCTTATCTTTATTGTTAAAACTTTTAGGTAAGTAATAGGGGTCAAATAAATAGACCCATTTATTCGTTATTTTAGTTACGACAACATAGTGTTCACAACTTTGATAAACACGGGCGAGGATTACGCCTTTTTTCTTTAGACATTTTTTTAAAGCATTAAGGTTTACTTCTTCTTTTAATAATTGTTTTGCTGTTAATAAATAATTATTATTTTTACTATATTGATTAAACCATTTAGTAAATTTTTGCATAGCCTGTCGACTAGTTCCTCCCTCGCCAGGTTTATTTTGTTTATCTAAATCAAGGGTATAATAATAAATTTTTTTAATTATTATAGCTGGGATATTTTCACGGTTTTTTAAGATTAAAAAACAATTTAAAAGCGAGATTGAGGCACAATCATAAAGGGAAACTTGATAATTTAAGGGTTGCATTTTATCACCATTTTATTATATGAATTAAATTTATGAAGGAGATAAAAACAGTCTGGAAAGTTAATGAAAATATAATAAAGTTTGCTTTGTTAAAATAATTATAGCTAATTTTTAAATATTTTAAGATAAAATTGGTAAATCTATGGTATTATTAAAAGAGGTAGGGCATAAAATGATAAGAAAGATGAAAAAAATATATATTATATTAACATATTCAGGGACAATGCTTTCAAGAATTATTAAAGCCTACACTAAGGATGAGTTTTCGCATGTTTCCATTGCTTTAGATAAGAATTTAAAGGAAATGTATAGCTTTGGTCGCTTAAGACCTTATAATCCTTTTTATGGAGGTTTTGTTCATGAAGAAATTGACTCAGGTACCTTTAAGAGATTTTCAAATACCAAGTGTAGTGTATATTCTTTAGAAATTAGTCCAAAACAATATTATAAGATAGCAAGATGTATTCGCAAATTTAAACGAAATCGCAAGAAATATCACTTTAATATCGTGGGACTTGTTGCTGTTGCCTTTGGAAAGAAAATCCAATATAAGCAAGCTTTATACTGTGCCGAGTTTGTTAAATATGTCTTGGAAGAGGCAGATTTGCCCATTAATTTACCAGAGTTAGTTAGACCCATTAATTTTAAAGATATTGAGGGATTAACTTTAATATATAAAGGATATTTACGGAAATATAATGTAAGTTAGACGAGGAGGAAAAGTAATGTTAGAAGATAAAGTCGTAGTTATTACAGGAGGAACAAGGGGAATTGGTTTAGAAACGGTTAAAGTATTTAACGAACAAGGAGCTAAAGTTATTTTATTTGGCTCAAGAGAAGAAACGGTTTTAAAAGCAATAGAAGGATTAAAAAAAGAAAATATAATGGTAAAAGGATATTATCCAGATTTACTTAATTATGATGAAGTATTAAATGTAATTAAAGAAATTATTAAAGAATATGGTAAAATTGATGTTTTAATTAATAATGCGGGGATTGCCGCGAATAAAAAAATTGGGGAAACCACAGTAACTGATTTTACGAATATCATGGATATTAATGTTACAGGTATGTTTAATACCATTAAAGCCGTAGTGCCTTTCATGCAAGAAGCTCATCAAGGCGTTATTTTAAATACTAGCTCCATGGTAAGTATCTATGGTCAACCGAGTGGTGTTGGCTATCCGACCAGCAAGTTTGCGGTTAATGGCTTAACCAAATCCTTAGCTCGGGAATTAGCACCTGATAATATTCGGGTTAATGCGGTAGCTCCCGGAATTATCAAAACCGATATGCTTAGTAATTTACCCAAAGAACAAATTGCTCCCTTGCTTAAAACGATTCCTTTAGGGCGAATAGGAATGCCTCGGGATATTGCCAATGCCTTTTTGTTTTTAGCAAGTGATATGGCAAGTTATATTACGGGGGTAATTTTATCAGTTGATGGGGCGGCGCAAAACTAATGTATTTTGATAGTGTTAAAAATGATCCAGAAATCATCAATCTTTATAATGCCATTAAAGCTTTAGAAGAAAAAAATGAAAATCATATATATCATGGGTATTATCATGCTTTTAATGTTACTTTGTTAGTAGAAAAAATATTAAAGGGATTAAATTATGATGAAGAATATATTGATGAAGCTAAGATAGCCGCTTTTTTACATGATATAGGTTATTATTTAGGAAGAAAGGGATATCCTTTAAGAAGTTATTTTTATGCCCAAAATTATTTTAAAAATCAAAATATGCAATTAAAATATGAAAAGGAAGTTTTAAATGCCATAAAAAATCATCAACATCTTGAAGCTACGGAAAATATAATGGCATTAGTTTTAGCTTTTGCCAATAAATTAGATATTAAAGGGAATCGGTTAACTAATTATGGTAAAGCAGTTGTAGGAGAAAGACAATTAGTTTTTATTAATGATATCGATATTAGATTAATAAATAAAGATTTAGAAATTACTTTTTTAGTAGCTCCTGAGGTAAATTTATCAGAGTTAGAAGAATATGGTTTGATGCCTAAATTATTTCAAATTATTATTGATTTTGCGAACTTGTTAGGCTTAAAACCTAGTGTTTATTTAAATAAAGAAAGATGGCAAATGTTTTTTGATATAAAAGAGGGAACTTATGCAACATAAAAAAGAATATTTTAATGAATTATTATATATTCAAAATAATCTTTATAAAATAAGAAAAAATCCTTATCATAAAGCCCAAAATATAACATGGCAAATAGAAATTTATTTATATTATCTTTTAGAGTTTTTAATAATTATTGGTATCCTTTTTCGGTTATATCATAATGTTTATTTAATATATCCTTTAGGAATATTATTAACTTTATTTATTTTCTTTTTAATATATTATGGAAAGGTAAGAGATTTAATAAAAGTTTATCTAAAAGAATTAGGTGAATATAGTTATGAAATAAATAAGGAAAAAATTAATTTAACAGTTAATGATCAATATCAAATAAGTGTTTTATGGCAAGATTTAAATTATATTATTTTTAATAAAACTACGATTAGTTTTATTACGAAAAAGATAAGTGGCATAATAATTATTTTAGATATCAAAGAGAAAAATAAAATATTAAAAGAATTACAAAAATATGGACAAGATAATTTAGTTGTGGATAATTATTAAAAATATTTGCGTTATTCTCGAATTTCATTTAAAATAGATATTGAAGGTGGTTTTATGAAAAAATTTAGAAAAATTATATTAGGATTAAGTTTATTATTATGTGTATTTATTTTAACAGGGTGTGGGAAAGAAGAACCAGTTAAGCATGAAGAAGTTCCCCAAATAAGTGATGCTACGAAGTTTAAAGAAGAATATGAAAAATTAAATGGGACGAAAAATTCCAGTGGGGAAGCTCACCGGACAATTACCATTCCTGAGGAAAATCCCATGGTTTATGCCGAAGCCAAGGATATTGTGGAAAAAATAAATAATAAAGAAACGTTTTATGTTTATTTTGGCTTTAGTACTTGCCCATGGTGTCGGAGTGTTATCGAAAAAGCTTTAGAAGTGGCTAGTAGTGCTAAGGTAGATAAGATATACTATGTTGATGTTTTAGATATTAGAGATACTTTAGAATTAGATGAAGATGATAAAGTTGTTACCACTAAGGCGGGGACTAAAGATTATTATGAACTAATCGATTTACTTGATGATGTTTTAGAAGAATATACTTTAACTAATAGTAAGAATAAAAAAATAGATACGAAAGAAAAAAGAATTTATGCTCCTAACTTTGTTTATGTCAAAGATGGCAAGCCTGAGGATTGTATTGAGGGAACCAGTAGTAAACAAAAAGAAGCTCGGGGAGAATTAACTGATAAAATATTAAAAGATGAAGAAAAAGCTTTTAAAAGCTTCTTTGGGATATCCTAATGTTAAAAGAATTTCGAAAATTAACTAAAGAAGAAAAACAAGAAATAAGAAAAAGTTATCGAAGTAATTGTTTTAAAGAATATCGTTATTCGATAAATTTATTTATCCTTTATGTATTCGTGGGGATATTTAGTTTATTTTCTTTATTACTTATGGTTTTTGTTAGGAAGATTTTCTTAATTCTTTTTCTTTTTTCTTTAATTATATTAATTATAGTTTTTAAAATATATCAAAATTCCGTGCAAAAATTTACGGATTATGTAAAGGAATATTTAAATGAAAAGAATAATTGCTAGTTTAAATAAAAGAAAGATATATTTAATCGATAATGGGATTATTTTAAAAGAATTAGCTCCCTTATGGTATGGTAAAAATGGGGGAACTAAAAACAAGTGTGAAAATGATATGTGTACCCCTTTGGGGGTTTTTAATTTAGGGTTTGCTTTTGGGTATCACAAATTAAAGATTAATTATCCTTATTATTTAATAAAAGATAATATTTATTGGGTGGATGATCCTGAGTCTAGTTATTATAATAATTGGGTTGAAGTAGCAAGTAAAAAGAGAGAATTTTTATATCCTTATATGAAAACAAGTAAAGATATTGCTTGGCAAAAAGCTGAACACTTAATAAATTATCCAGTTGGTTATGAGTTAGCCTTAGTAATTGAATATAATACTAAGCCAGTAATTAAGAATGCTGGTTCCGCCATTTTTTTGCATATCAAAGAAAAAGATTATACCGCCGGGTGCTTAGCAACCACCAAAGCAAATATGGAAGATATTTTAAATTGGTTAGATGGTAGTTCTAAAACGGTAAAGATTGAAATTCGCTTAGATTAACGGTATAATTGGGAAGCAATAGGAAGTGAAACTATGGAAAAATATCAAGAAATAGAACGGAGTATTATTAAGAAATTTCGCAAGGACATCTGGAGTCGGTTTATGAAAGCGGTTAGTGATTATAAATTAATTAGGGAAAATGACCGGATTATGGTGTGTATCAGTGGAGGAAAAGATTCGTTTTTACTAGCCAAATGTATCCAAGAATTAATTAGACATGGGAAGGTTAAGTTTACCGCCCATTATGTTGTGATGAACCCAGGTTATAGTGCAGAAAATTTAGAAATCATTAAAAACAATGCCAAATTATTAAATATTCCCATTGAAATATATGAAACGAATATTTATGATACCGTTTATAAATTAAATTCCAAGTCCGCTTGTTATTTATGTGCCCGAATGAGGCGAGGGTATCTTTATAGTAAAGCGAAAGAACTAGGGTGTAATAAGATTGCTTTAGGGCATCATTTTAATGATGTGATTGAAACCTCTCTTTTATCCATGTTTTATGGCTCTGAGGTTAAAACGATGCTTCCAAAACTTCACAGTGAAAATTATGAGGGATTAGAATTAATTCGTCCTTTATATTTAGTTAAAGAAGAAGCTATTTTAGCTTTTAAGAAATATAATGAACTTAACTTTATTAATTGTGCTTGTCGGTTCACAGAAAATTGTGCTATAAATGGCGATTCTACCAGTAAAAGATTAGAAATTAAAAACTTAATAAAATCTTTAAAAAAGATTAATCCCGAAATGGATAATAATATTTTTAAAGCTTTAGATAATATTAATTTAAATTGTGTTTTGGGAACCAAAAAGAATGGTGAATATCATAGTTTTTTAGATGACTATGAATAGCTCTTGTTAAGATTTATTTAAAATGCTAAAATATCCTTAAGAATAGAGGGATAGTTTTGAAAATAGAAAGTAATGTGCATAAGAACTTTTGGTTAATATTAAATGAAGCTCGGGGAGTAGCCATTCATAAAAGAAAAATAATTAAAAAAGGAAAGTGTTCACATATTAATTACTTTGAAGAAGTTTTAATTATTTTCTTCCTTCTTTTATTACTGGCTGTTGCTACAACTTTTTTTCCTATCTTTGCTATAAATGTCTATGGTATATTTGTTTTAATATTAGCTTTTTTATATCTTATAATAAATATAAGTTTTTTTCTGATAACTTATAGTTACCGGGAAAAACAACATTTTAAAAGTTTTGTGTTACTTACTAAAGAAGGACTAGTAGATGAATCCTATCACCAAATTAAAATGCTTTTTAAATGGGATTTAATACAAGCCATTGTTATTAAAAAATATAGTATAACCATATTAACCAAAACCCCTTGTTATTTTTACTTTGGGAAAGAAAGTGAAAAAGATATATTAAAAGCTTTAAAAAAATATCATCAAAAGATATTAGTTATAAAAGAATAATTATTTTTTTAAACCATAGGTATGTGTATGATAATCATAAAATAAGCCATTTAAAGGGGGATTATACGTAAATATATTTAAGATAAAATATAATATTATAAATAATATTAAACCTAATTGATTTTTAAAATGGATTTTTTTAGCTAAGATATTATAAATATAAAGACTAATTTGAATGGCAAAGAAATAGATTAATAACGTTAAAACTAAATTATCTTTAGTTTTTAAAATAATAAAGAATACAAAAGAGAAAATGATGGTAACTGTAAAAAGACATATAATGGTAGATATAAAGTAATTAAAAAGCGAATTACGGCGTTTATAAAGAAAGTAATCAAGGATAGCAAAAAGAAAAAAGGAAGTTACAATCATTTTATTATGTTCAAAAATACTTTCATTAACTGGACTAATTACAGAAGTAAAAAAATTAGGACAAAGTTTATAAAGACTATGAATTAAAATACTAAAGATAAATATGATAAAAGGACTCAAGATAAGCCAAGTTTTTCTTTTCATTTTGTTTATCACCTAATATATTTTATGCTTTTTATTTGTAACTAGTAAAAAATGCAAAATTGTTCGAAATATGTTAGAATGATATCAAGAGGTGAAGCATTTTGTATAGAAAAATTGAAGAAGATTTAAAAGCTTGGTTAAATGATTATAAAATGCCTTTAATGTTAGTGGGAGCAAGACAAACTGGTAAAACATATATCTTAAATAAATTTTGTCAAAATAATTTTGCCAATTATATTTATATTAATTTAGATAAAGAGGAAAATATTCAAAAAGTTTTTGAGGAAACAATTGATCCCGATGTTATAATTGAAAAAATAGAAATTATTAAAAATGTAAATATTAATATAGATAATACGATAATTTTTTTAGATGAAATACAAGTGAGTGAAAGAGCTATTACTTCTTTAAAATATTTTTGTGAAAGTCCTAAAAATTACCACATTGTTTGTGCTGGTTCGCTTTTAGGGGTGAAAATTAATCGGTTTAAGTCCTCATTCCCAGTGGGTAAAGTTCTGATTAAATATTTATATCCTATGGATTTTCAAGAATATCTTCTGGCTTTAGGAGAAGATAAATTAATTCAAGAAATAAAGAATCATTATGAAACTAATGAACCTTTAATGAAACCCATTCATGAATTAGCCCTAGATTTATATAAAAAATATTTGGTTTTAGGAGGAATGCCTACTTTAGTTAATAATTTTATTGCGAGTGACCTTAATATAGCTCATGTAAATTTTGAACTTCAAGAGCAAATTATCACAGCTTATTTAGCTGATATGAATAAGTATACTGAAAATACTGAGGGAGTAAAAAATAATCAAATTTATAACTCGATACCTAAAGAATTAACTCGGGAAAATAATACTTTTAAATATAGTATAGTTGCTAAAGATGCTCGTAAAATTAGATATGAAAGTAGTTTAGATTGGCTTTTAGCTAGTAATATGCTCTTAAAATGTGATTTAGTAAAAAGAAATGAATCACCTTTAAAAGCCTTTGTTGACACCGATAAATTTAAATTATATTTAAGTGATGTGGGTTTACTTAGGGCTTTATCCAATCTTGATTATCGGGAAATTATTTTAGATCAAAATGAGTTATATAAAGGCGTTTTAACCGAAAATTATATAGCTTGTGAATTATATCCCCGAACCAAAGAATTATATTATTATAATTTTGATCGTTATGAAATTGATTTTTTAATCAAAATAGATGGGGATATTATTCCTATTGAAGTTAAAAGTGGAAGACGAACTAATAGTAAGAGTTTAAATGAATATATCAAGAAATATCAACCTAAATATAGTATTCGTTTATCAATGAAAAATTTTGGTTTAGAAAATAATATTAAATCAGTACCTTTATATGCGGTATTTTGTCTTAAATAGGAAACTTTATAATGATTTATTTTACTTCGGATACTCATTTTAGTCATCTTAATATTATTAAATATTGTAATCGTCCTTTTCAGGATGTAAAAGAAATGAATGAATGTTTAATTAAAAATTGGAATAAGATGATTGCAAATGATGATATAGTTTATCATTTAGGTGACTTTTGTTTAGCAAGTAATGAGGAAATTAAAGAAATCTTTAATAGACTTAATGGGCATATTATTTTAATTCGGGGGAATCATGATCGAAAAAGTGTTAAATATTATGAAAGTCTGGGCTTGCAAGTTTTAACTAATGCTCCCATTATTTTGCCTGAATATAAATTAATGTTATCCCATGTGCCTATTCCTGATGAAAAAATTTTCACGGGTTATACTAATTTACATGGACACATTCATAATAAAAAATTAGAAGATATTTATCCTCATAATTATAGTAACAAAAAACATATTAATTTAAGTACTGATAATACTAATTTTAAACCAGTAAGTTTAGAAGAAATATTAGAAATTATATCTAGTAAAAACTAAAGTTTTACTAGGTATTTTTTTAAATTTTATAAATAAAATTCTATTTTTGTAAAGTAACCCAAAAGTTACTTATTTTTAAGAAGGGTAGTTACTTTTATTTGACAATATTTAACAAGGGGTTCTAGTCAAAAAAATAAAAATATGATAAATTAAACATAGGAGAGTGATATTATGTTTATTGGCGAAAATCCTATTCATATTGAAAAGGGGGATATTGCCGAGTTAGTATTATTACCAGGCGATCCGCTTAGAGCAAAGTATATCGCTGAGAATTTTTTAACTGATGCGAAATTAGTGAGTCAAATTCGGGGAATGTTTTGTTATACGGGGTATTATAAAAATACGAAGGTAAGTGTTATGGGTAGTGGCATGGGAATGCCTAGTGCTAGTATTTATGTTTTTGAATTAATTCATTATTTTAAAGCTAAGAAAATTATTCGGATTGGCACTTGTGGAGCGGTTTCCCCGGTAGCTCAAATTGGTGAAATAATTTTAGCTAATCAAGTATATTCGGAATCTAATTTTGCTTATACTTATAATGATTATCCCGAACATGTTGTTAAGGCAAATGAAGATTTAAATCAAGATATCTTAGAGGTTGCTAAAGAAAAGGACTTAAAAGTTCATTATGGCATGATGACAACTATGGATGTTTTTGGTCCTTATATTGATTTTGAAAGAGTCTTAGGACGGATACCGAAGGAATACGAAATTTTAGGAGAAGAAATGGAAGCCTTTGGGGTAATTCATGTTGCTAATTCTTTAGGTGTTCAAGCATCAGCCATGGCAACTGTGGTGGACTCTAAATTTTCGCAAGTTGTCTTAAGTAGTGAAGAAAGAGAAAAAAATCTTAATGATATGATTACTTTAGCTCTTGATGCCATAATAAAATGATATGAAATTTATTTCATACCATTTTTTTTGTTATCTTTAAAAATTACATATTCATAATGCCAAATTGTTAAGCCAGTATCCGGCACATCGATAATTATTTCGGGGGGAGTTTCTTCTTTTTTATCTTTGATGGTAATTTTTATTTCCTCATTATTTTCTTTTATTTGGAAATTAATAATATCCAAATTAACTTTGTATCCATCGGGAGCTTTAATTTCTTTAACATAATATTCGCCATAAGGAATATTATCAATGGTAATTAACCCATCATTATCGGTATATCCTTGGTAAACTAAAGTGTTATCTTTAGTATAAATTTCTATATAAGCATTAGCTAAAGCCTCCCCAGTTTCTTCATCAATTTTTTGAATAGTGATTTTACCTTTAATTAATTTATTTTCAACATCTAATTTTTGATAAACTATCGCTGTTTTATCATCAACATAATTTATTGAAAAATAAATTGGTGTCGGGGTAATATAATCAGGATAATTGTTATCTTCAATTAAATAATAGTCCCCCAGTTCTAAAGTAGTTGTTGCTAAACCATCTTGGGTTTTTATTTCTTTAATAAAATCATCTTTATGATAAATTAAAGTAGAACCTTGATAGATATCTTTTGCTGCATAAATTTTAAAGGTTATATCATCTAATTTAATCTTTTTATATTTAGCTTTATTTTGTTCAAAGACAACTTCTTCTCCATATTTAGTTAAAGTAAGTTCGCCCATAACTCTTTTATTAGGAAAATTTATTTTTATTTCTTCACCACTATTTTCATCAACGGTAAAACTAATTTCTTCTTGATTTAATAAGTAAGGTTTATTGGTACTTATTTCTTTTATTTTATAATTTCCCATTGGTAGATAAAAAGGTAAAGTAAGATATCCATCTTCATTAGTTTCCCAAAGACATTTATCTAAGTTGCAAACTGGTTCATTTAAGCTATTCAAGATTTGAAATTGAAAATTGGGTAATTTAATAATTTCATTGGTTTCACTATCAACCTTATATAAAGTTAGTTTAGAACCAGCCACTTGAAAATTAATGGTGCTAGAAACCGGATTATAATTACCTACTTCAAAAGCATTTTGAGCTTCCTCATCATAGAAAACTATCGGCGGTGTTGTATAATTCTTGGCAGTTTTCGTAAACGTAATAAAAGCATTACCAGGGCTAATTGTCCTAACTTCTAAAGTATTGGCACTGGTTTTATTGACGATGATATTAGCACTGTTAGTTATGGCATAGTTATCTAAGATACTATTTTGATCAGTTAAACTAAAAGTAGTATTTAAATTATAAACACCGGTGTTATTAATATTGGGAACAACATAATGATTATTTACAAGCGTATCTAATTCTGTGAAATAATCTTCATATTGATAAAGAGATCTAGTCCCATTTAGGGTATCGGTAAAATAAAAATCAGTAGTTGTATCTACAATTCGCCAGATAGCTACTTGGGTTACCGCATACCAAGCGGAGTCACTATGTTCATAGCCCCCGCCAAAGTAGTTGTATCCATAGTATGCTAATAATTCTATTTTTTCCCATTCCTCAGGGGTAAGATTCATAATCTTGGTGAAATCATCCATTGTATAATCATAAACACTTTCGGTACTAATCCCAATGAAAGGTTCTAAGCAGTAAACGAATTGATTTTCAGGAACTTTTCTTAAAAACTTAAAGCGTTTATATTGCAGATAACCATCAGCTCGTTTCTTATCGATATATATGGCTTTATCCCCAACATTTTCCGCGATACGAAAATGCCCAGCATACTTTTCGGCTTTAACATTTGTCATTAACATAAATAAGATAATGATTAAAAATAACTTATAAATTTTTTTCATATATTTCCTCCTTAAGCCCATTATAGGGGGATAATAAGCATTAGTAATAGAAAAAGTTTTGTCTAATTTTAGCAAACTTTAGCAAAAATTGTCGAAAAGTCCTAAGGTGTGCCGTCAATTTTAAAAATTGGCTTATTTAACTTTTGATAAACTTGTGCTACAATGGATAAGAAAGTAGGCGAAAAACATGAATCAAGATATATTTAGAGCATATGATATAAGAGGAAAATACCCAAGTGAGATAAATGAACAAACCGCTTATCTTATTGGCAAAAGCTATGGCTCTTATTTACAACAAAAATATAATCAAAAAAGTTGTATTGTTAGTTGTGATAATCGACTATCTAGTCCTATGTTAGTTCTTAATTTGATTAAAGGTATTTTAGAAAGTGGTTGTAATGTAATTAATTATGGCGTAACAACAACGCCAATGAATTACTATGGACGTTATTTAAATCAAATGCCTGGTATTATGGTTACCGCTTCTCATAATCCAAAAGATGAAAATGGTTTTAAATTTTCTTTTGAAAAAATGGTTAATGCTCGGGGCGAAATGATTGAGGATTTTAAAAACTATACTATCGCCGGGCAATTTTTAAATGGTATGGGAACGGAAACTAAAAATGATATAACTGAAAAATATATTGAGTATTTAAAATATTCAATGAAATGGGGACGTAATAAAAGAAAGGTTATTATTGACTGTGGCAATGGGGTTACTTGCTTAATTGCTCGCAAAGTCTTGGCTGGTTCATTTTGTGATTTTGAAATAATTAATGAAGAAAATGATGGAACTTTTCCTAATCATCATCCCGATCCATCGGTAGAAAAAAATATGGAACAATTACAAAAAGCAGTTTTAAGTAAAAAAGCTGATTTTGGTGTTGCTTATGATGGTGATGGCGACCGGATTGGGATTGTCATGGAAAATGGTGAAATCATGCCTATTGAACATTTTATGGTTTTAATGATTAGAGATATGTATTATAATGTTCCAACCAAAAAGTTTTTATATGATATAAAATGTAGTAAGTGTGTAAGTGATGAAATTGCCAAATTAGGTGGCGAAGGCGTAATGTCGAGGACAGGAGCTAGCTATACGCAATTTGAAACTTTAAATCAAGGCTTACCCTTTGGGGGGGAATTATCAGGACATATTTTCTTCCGTGATCGTGATGTTGACTGTGGTTCAGCTATATATGCCACCTTAAGATTAATTGAATACATGAGTAGAAGAAGTGAAAAATTAAGTGAATTATGTGCCAATATTCCTAAGTATTATGCTACCGAAGAAATGAAGTTTCCCACTAAAACTGATGAACTTAAATTCCAAGTAGTTAACGAAATTAAAGATTTCGTTATAAAAGAAAATTACCCATATATTGATATTGATGGGGTTAGAGTAAACTTTTCTAATGGCTGGGCTTTAGTGAGAGCTAGTAACACTGGTAAAAATATAACTTTTCGGGCTGAGGCAGATTCGCCTGATAATTTAGAAATGTTAAAAAATATATTTATTCCTTTAATAAAGAAATTAAATAAATAAAAATGTTATCCAATGAAATAACAAAAAGTCATCCAATAAAAACCAGAAATGTCATCCAGTGAAATAACAAAAAGTCATCCAATGAGGGGGATTAAAATGGCTGTATATAAACCTAGATTAATTGATAAAGAAATTGAAAGTAGCTTAAAAGCTTATGGAGCGTTAAATATTGTTGGAGCAAAAGGAGTGGGTAAAACTTGGACAGGAAGAAAACATACTAAAAGTGAGTTTTTACTCATGGATTCAAGTGGCGATTATCAAAACAGACGTCTTGCTGAAACTGATATATCTTTAATTTTTGAAGGAAAATTACCAAGGTTAATTGATGAATGGTTGGAAGTTCCTGGAATTTGGGATGCCACTAGATATAAATGCGATGAAGATGGGGTAAAAGGTAAATATATTTTAACAGGGTCGACTGTCTTACCTAAAAATAAAAAAGACATCATTAGACATTCGGGAGCAGGACGAATAAAAAAAATAAAAATGTATCCTATGAGTTTATATGAATCAGGGGATTCATCAGGTGATGTATCCTTAAAAGATATTTATAATAATAAAGTTAAGAGTAAGAAAACTAAAGATATTAATTTAAGAGATATTATAAAATTAGTCCTAAGAGGTGGATTTCCAGGAAGTATTGATATTCCCTTTGATGAAGCTATTAAACTTCCTAAACAATATATAAAGGAAATTATAGAATTAGATATAAATAGAATTAGTGATACTAAAAGAGACGCTCATAAAATGATGTTATTACTCAGATCTCTTTCCCAAAATGAGTCAACAACTTTATCAATTGCTAAATTAAAAAGCGATATTCAAGGAGTAGATAATGAAGATATAGATGTTAAAACTCTTAATGAATATTTAGAAGATTTAAGTAAATTGTATTTAATAGAAAATCAATTGCCATATAATTCTAATATTCGAAGTAGTATGCGGGTTAAACAAATGGAAAAAAGGCATTTTGTTGACCCATCGATTGCTACATCTTTACTTAATATGACTGTTGATATGTGTGTTAATGATTTACTTTCTTTTGGCTTCTTTTTTGAAGCCATGGTTGAAAGAGATTTAAGGATATATGCTGAGGCAAATGATTGGAATATATTTCATTATCAAGACTATGATGGTAATGAGTTTGATGCGGTAGTGGAATTTGAAGATGGTAGTTATGCCGCATTTGAAATTAAACTGGGTGCTGGACAAATCGAGGAAGCGGCGAATAATTTAATTAGAGTTAGTAATATAATAAAAGAAAAAGGGGGAAAGCCACCAAAAAGTTTGTGCGTCATATGTGGACTTTCTAATGCGGTATATACACGAAGTGATGGAGTAATTGTTGTTCCTATTACCGCTTTAAAAGATTAAGATAAAACAGTAAATAAGTGTCAATTTACATTCTTTCGCAAGCTATAGCTTGCAAGTTTTTTTTTTTTTTTGATAATATTAGAAAAAATAAAGGGACTATATTTACTTCAAAATGTCAATTTACACTTTATAAGAAGTACCTAAAAAAGGAAAGGTTTTATTTTATGAAAAAAAAGAATAATTATTTAACTCTAATAGCTTTAGTTATGCTATTAGTTATTACTGTTGGAGCAACTTATGCCTACTTTGCCGCCCAAAAAGGTTCAGGTGGAAGTGCTCAAATTGAAGTAGGAGCGGGAACCACGGATTCACTTACTTTTAAGGCAGGTGTACCAATCAATATTACCGCATCGTCAGATGATTTTTATCAAAGTGCTGGAGATAAAACGGGGAGTACTACAGCCACAGCTAAGTTAGTACCTAATAATACCACCAATGATGCAACCGATTATTATAATGTTTATTTTATCATTGATGAAAATGATTTTACTTATTCAACGGAACCCAATGATGTTGAATTACTTTTAAAGGTAACAGATCCTGATGGAGAAGCGGTAACTAATATTGAGGCTTTAGCGTATAATGAAACATTACAAGGATTTGATATAACCAAAAGACATGGGGCTTTTAAAGTAGTATATAAAGATGAAATTAAAGCGAGTAATGCTGATGGTATAGAAGAAATTTGGAATTTTGAAGTAACTTTAAGAAATTTAGAAGCTGATCAACAAAAAAATACAGGTAAAACTTTTTCAGGAAAAGTATTAATTACTACCGATGAAAAAGAAACTTATGTAATGCCAGAAATAAATAGTATTGTTGAAACTACTAAAGATTATAAAAGTATAACAGTTAATTTACTTGAAAATGAAAAACATACCGAAGCAATAGATAAGTATTATTATGCTATCGAAGAAACAACAGAAGAACCTGAAATGGCAAAAATTATGAGTATAGTTGAAAAGTTAGAACCAACGTATGTTGAAACTACGGAAGCAACCCATGTTTTTACTGAGTGTGATGGAACTCCCTTAAAAGATAATCAAAGTTATAAAATTTATGCCTATTCCAGAGATATTCAAGGGATAAGTAGTAATATTAAAACAGCTATTATAAAAACAGATGAGTATAAGAGGATTCAAATAACCAATGTAAGTGAAAGTGAAGTAACCCATAATAGTTTTAAAGTAATAGCAACAGCAAGTGATGGAGCAAATCCAGTAAAAGAATATGCTTTTAAAATAGAAGATAATGAAACTTATGGAGATTGGAGTATTTGGCAAGCAAGTCCAGAATTTACTTTCTCAGGATTAAAAGCAGGAATAAGTTATAATGTGCAAGTAAAGGCAAGGGATACTTTAGATAAAGAAACAACTAATAGTTATGATAAAAATATAACAACAACACCATTTACTGTAACTGTACAGGTAACTGGAGGAACATCAACACCACCAAGTACAACGGTAGCAGAAAATGGAACGGCAACTTTTGCAATAGCAGCAAGTGCTGGTTATGATGTAACATCCGCACGAGTAAGCAGTGGAGATGGTTGTATCTTAAATGTTGATAGGACAACTTTAACAGTTAGCGATGTAACTAGTGATAAAACTTGTACTGTAGAAATTTATAAAACACAATCATTAAATCAATTTATTATAAGTAAAGTAAATACTAATGTAGGCTTAGGAACATTAGCTAAACATGATACAAGTTTAGCTAATAGTGCTCAAGATAATAGTTATCGTTATTCAGGAAATAACCCAAACAATTTTGTCTGTTTTGGAAGTGGCAGTGAAGACTATATTTATGGTGAGAGTGAATGCCCAGATACCAATTTATATCGGATAATCGGGGTATTTAATAATCAAGTTAAATTAATTAAATCGGAATATATAAAAAGCACGGAATTGGGAATACCAAAAGATGGTAAGCCAACTACAGGAAGTTACGATACTTTAAAAAGAGTAAAGGTAACTCCAAGTGAAGGGTTTTATTGGAATAATACACGGGATAATAATACATGGGAAAGTAGCACATTATATCAAGCATTAAATAATAACGAAAGTGGTTACTTAAGTAAATTAGGAACAACGTGGAAAAATAAAATAGCGACAACAACGTGGCATGTGGGAGGATATAGTAGTAATTGGGTAACCCCAAAAGGAATGTATGATGAGGAAATAAAATCAACTCCAACGGTTTCAGCTCAAATCGGTTTGATGTATGCTTCGGACTATGGATTTGCAAGTGCATCAAGCAGTTGGACCGAATTAATAGATAGTTCTGGCTATGCTACAGATACTAATCGGCAAAATAACTGGTTATATAATAAAGTTAATGAATGGACAATATCGCGCGACTCCAGCGGTTCCGACAGTGCGTTCTGTGTCTACTTCGTCGGATATGTGCACTACAACTACGTCTTCAGCAACGGTGCGTACGGGGTACGACCAGTCTTTTATCTTAACACTGATGTAAAGATTAAAGTTGATGATGCTATAGGTGATGTTGACCATCCATTCCGTATCGTTGTATAGCTTACCAAAAATTTTTACTTTAATCCTTAATCTAAATATGATATAATGTTTTTAGCAATTCAAAAAGTGGGCAATAATCCCACTTTTATTTATAAATGAGGTGAATATGAAAGAATTATTAGCTGATATAAAAAAAGAGTTACAAGAAGTTTTGTTAAAAGAGGAAATTATTGTTGATGATATAACTTTTGAAGAAAAAGGAAGATATCATTTTCTCACTGTGGTTTTAGATAAAATTGGGGGAATAGACTTAGATACTATTGTTGATGCGACAAAAATAGTAAATGAAGTAATAGATAAAAAAGATATTACAGATGATAGTTATATCTTGGATGTTATTAGTAAAGAAAGAGGGTAATAATATGGATAGTAAAGAATTTATTAAAGCTTTAAATAATATAGTGGAAGAAAAGAATATTAGTGCTGATTTAGTTTATGAAGCTTTACAATTAGCTTTACAAACAGCTTATAAAAAGAATTTTAATTCTAAAACTAATGTTAGAGTAGATATTGATAGAGAAAGTGGTAATATCAAAGTTTATACTTATTATGTTGTCGTTGATGAATATGATGAGGGAAGAGAAGAAACTGATGAAGAAGGTAATGTTGTAAAGATTGAACCTAGTATTAATCGTGATGCCCAAATGCTTCTTGAAGATGCCAAGAAAATTGTTCCTAATATTAAAGTTGGGGAAACAATTGAACAAGAAGTTACGCCAAAAGATTTTGGTCGGGTTGCCGCGGGTACAGCAAAGCAAGTAATTAAACAAAAAATAAGAGAAGCCGAAAAAAATAATATAATTGAAGAATTTGCTGATAAAGAAAATGAATTAATGCTTGGGATGGTTGCCTTAGAAGATGCAAATAATTACTATATTGACCTAGGTCATACCCGAGGCATTCTTCCCAAAGATGAAATAATTCCAGGCGAAAAAATTGAAATGGGTTCCAACATTAAAGTTTATATTACCAAAGTTATCAATGGGACTAAAGGTCCAGTTATTAAGTTGTCACGGAAGTGTTTTGGTTTTATTAAAAGATTGTTTGAACATGAAATTCCGGAATTAGCTAATGGAACAATCTTACTAAAATATGTGGCGAGAGAACCAGGTATTAGAAGTAAAGTGGCGGTTTATTCTTTAAATGAAAAAGTTGACCCTATTGGAGCTTGTATTGGTGAAAAAGGGAGTCGTATTGCCGGTATCCTTAAAGAACTGGGATCAGAAAGAGTAGACTTAGTATTATATAGTGATGATCCGGTGGAATTTATTAAGAATGCTATGACACCGGCGAAAGATGTGATTGTTAGTATTCCTGATGAAACTAAAAAAGAAGCTTTAGTTATTGTAAATGAAGATAATTTAAGTTTAGCAATTGGGAAAAAAGGAAGTAATATTAAGTTAGCTAGTAAATTAACTAAATATCATATTGAAGTAAAAACAATGGAAGAAATTAATAAAGCAGGAAATAAGTAATATATTTAATTTAGGAGGGTTTAAAAAATGAAATTAGATGAAATTACAAAATTAATTATGGAAAAAAATGTGCGGTTGGCAAGAATTTTGGAACAAAGAGAATTATTAGAAAGTGTTAATAATAATGAATTAGTTAAAAAAGAAGATAAAGAATTAATTGCTCAAAAATTAGAAGAAATTACTATGGCTAATAATAGTTATCAAGAAGAATGTACACATCCTTTAGTTCTATTATTTAGTAGTAATTATGGTTTTAATTATGTGGAAACTTATTGTGAGTGTTGTGGGCAAAGAAAGATTTATCCAAGAGAACATATCAGTGATGAAGTAATTTGGCAATCTAATATAATTGATTTAAGAAGATTAGGAACAACTGATGATATTTATTTAATACCAGATATTAAAGATGAAATTGAAGAATATATTGTGGCTTTAAATAATGAAGGAAAAGAAATAGATCAAATTCAATTAAAGATTTATTTATGGAATCATTTCCAAAGAATGAAATTACAACGTAGTAAGAAGCAAAATGATTAATTTAAGTGATGTAATTAAATATTTAGATTATGAAGAGGCTATCAAAAAATATATTGATAATTATGAAAAAGAAATAAGAGTAGAAAGAAGGAAACTTACCGAAGTAAAGGAAGAAAAACGCCAAGTAAAAATAGGTGAATATTTACAAATGTTTTGTCAAAAACAAAAAGAAATTTGGAATATAAAAGAAATAAAAAGACAACATGAATTAAATTGTTTACATAATTATCGGCTTCTTTATTTAGATGAAGAAAATGAATATAGTTATTATTGTCTTTTATGTGGAAGTAAAGGGAAGATAGATAGTTTATATTATCAAAATATTATAAGTGATGTTTTATTAGATATAAGAAAATATCAAGATAAAAATATCGAAGAATTAATCAGGGAAATAAAGATGATATTAAGAAAGTTATATAAGAAAGATCCTTTAATGAATTTAATGCAAGTAAATGAATTAATTATTGAAGAATTAGATTTAAAAAAGAAGGTGATAGAAAATGAAAACCAAGAAAATACCCATGCGTACTTGCGTCGTCACCCATGAGAAGTTAGCTAAAAAAGATTTAATTAGAGTCGTGCGAACTCCCGAGGGAAGTATCGTTATTGATGAAACGGGTAAACAAAATGGTCGAGGGGCTTATATTAAGAAAGATTTAGAAGTTTTAGATATAGCCAAGAAAAAAAATATCTTAGGGCAAGTCTTAAAAGTCGAGATACCTGATGATATATTTATAAAATTACGGAGTATAATAGAAAATAAATAAAAAAAGAAAGGAACGTGGCAAAATGACTGTAAAAGAATATGCAAATGATGTTAATTTATCAATCGCGGAAATATTAAAAAAATGTAAAGAATTAAGTATTAATGTTAAAACCGGAGAGGATATTTTAAGTGAAGATGATATTATTATTTTAGATAATACTATTAATTTAATAAGTACTGATGAAGAAATTACTTTTGAAGAAAGTGAAGAAATTGATGATAAAGTTGATGAATTATTAAATTATAGTACTTATGAAAGAGAATCGAAAAATTCGGTTGCCAAACAAAAACTTAAAAAGAAAGATAATACATCTAATAAAAATGATTTTAATATTTTGAAAAAACAAATGTATAAAAATAAGCATAAATTAATAAAAAATAGTAGTAATGAAAATACGGTTATATATAAGGATGGAATGACGGTTAAAGATTTAGCAACAGCCTTAAATGCTAATGTAACAGATATTATTAAAAAGTTAATGGGTTTAGGTTTAATGCTAAATGTTAATGATTCTATTGCTTATGAAAATGCCGAAATATTAGTTCTTGATTATAATAAAGAGTTAAAAAGGGAAGAAACTCAAGATGTAGTTAATTTTGAACAATTTGAAATAACTGACCGACCAGAAGATTTAGAAAAAAGACCACCAATTGTCACGATAATGGGGCATGTTGATCATGGGAAGACGACTCTTTTAGATTATATTCGCAAGTCCCATGTGGTTGATAAAGAATTTGGGGGAATAACGCAACATATTGGAGCTTATCAAATTGAATATGAAAAAAATAAAATCACCTTTATTGATACCCCAGGGCATGAAGCTTTTACCGAAATGCGGGCAAGAGGTGCCAGTGTTACCGACATAGTTATTATTATTGTGGCCGCGGATGATGGGGTTAAACCACAAACCAAAGAAGCAGTAGACCATGCCAAGGTTGCCAAGGTGCCAATTATTGTGGCTGTTAATAAGATTGATAAACCAGGGGCAAATGTTGAAAAAGTTTTAACCGAAATGGCAGAAATTGGCATTACCCCAGAAGCTTGGGGTGGTGATGTACCATTTATCAATATTTCCGCTCATACTGGCGAGGGTATTCCTCTTTTACTAGAAACAATTTTAACGATTGCTGAGGTAAATGATTTAAAAGCTAATCCTAATCGTTATGCCATGGGGACAGTTATTGAATCTCGTTTAGATAAAAATGTTGGTGGTGTTGCTTCTTTCTTAATTCAAA
This sequence comes from uncultured Bacilli bacterium, assembly GCA_947589675.1. Taxonomy (GTDB): domain Bacteria; phylum Bacillota_I; class Bacilli_A; order RF39; family UBA660; genus Onthocola_B. The sequence goes on from CANQCI010000004.1 coordinate 53,709, forward strand.
ATGGGACACTTCGGATTGGTGATCCGGTAGTCGTGGGAGCCACTTATGCTAAAGTACGGACAATGAAAAATGATTTGGGTGAACCAATCGTAGAAGCTTATCCAAGTATGCCAGTGGAAATTACTGGTTTAAGTGAAAACCCCAGTGCGGGAGATAAATTTATGGCGTTTGAAACCGAGGCTGAGGCTAAAGATGTGGCTGAGAAACGAAAAGAATTAATTAAATTAAATGAAATTAAAAAAGAAAAAATATCTTTAGATGATTTATTTGCCCGAGTTGATGCGGGGAATAAAGAAATTAATATTGTTTTAAAAACGGATGTTCGGGGAAGTGAAGAAGCAGTTAAAAATTCCCTTGAAAAGATTACCACTAAAGATGTAGCTGTGCATGTAATACGAAGTGGCATTGGAGCTATTACCGAAAGTGATGTTATTTTAGCTCATGCTTCGCAAGCTATCATCATTGGCTTTAATGTTGTTGCCACCAATAATGCTAAAGATGTAGCTAAAGACTATAATGTTGATATTAGAACTTATACAATCATTTATAAATTAGTCGAAGACATTGAAGCAGCGATTAATGGAATGTTAGATCCAATTTATGAAGAAAAAGTTTTAGGAACAGCTCAAGTTCGCAAAATATTTAAATTTTCTAAAGTTGGTAATATTGCCGGTTCGTATATTACAGATGGTATTGTTAAAAATAATACTTTAGCTCGGGTCATTCGGGATGGTATCGTCATAGCCAGTGATGATAAAATAGCTTCTTTACAAAGAGAAAAAGATGCGGTTAAAGAAGTTAAAAAAGGTTTTGAATGTGGTCTTACTTTAGATAAATTTAAAGATATTAAAGAAGGCGATATTATCGAATGCTATGAAATGGTGGAGGTAAAAAATAATGCCTAGCCATAAGATTGAGCGAATTGCTAGCGAAATTAGTCGCAATATTAGTGAAATTATTGCCACCGAAGCTCGTGATGAATTATTAAAAACAATTACAATCACGGGCTGTACGGTTACAAATGATTTAAGCTATTGTAAGGTTTACTTTACTTCTTTAAAAGATATGCCGAAAAAAGATTTAGAAAAAGAAGTCAATGAAGCCGCCGCATTTATTCGGGGCAGAGTAAGTGAAAGAGTCGAGTTAAGACATACACCTGAATTAAAATTTATTTATGATGAATCAATAGCTTATGGAGAAAAAATTGAAAAAATAATTGAAAAATTAAAATAATCAGGAGGTTTTTATGTTTAATTTTGAAGATAAAATAAAAGATGAAAATGTTAATTTAGCTTTAAAAGCTTATTATAATTTTTTAATTAAAATTAATGGGTTAGCTCGTATTTATCCCAGTAGAATAAATTACACAACTGATAAAAATAAACAATCATATTTAGATCAAAATGATCCAAATTTACAAGAAGCAATTAAAATAGTGCGAAATGATGATAATTGTGGGTTTTTGTTAGAATATACCTGGGAAGATTTAAAAAGTATTATTCGTTTTCGGACATTTCCTCATCAAATAATTGTTTCAGATATTGTTTTTACTTCTAATGTAGATGTCGCATCAAAGTTAGAAACCTATATTCAAGGGATATCTTATATCGAAGATTATGCTTATACTTTTGATATTGATGATGTTGTTATTGAAGTTCCTGATTTTGATAAAACTTTACAAGGTTGTGTTTTAAATATGGGATATATATTGAATAACCAAGATAATATCTTAGATAAATATCCAACTAAGATATATGAAAAATCATTAAAATTAAAGGATAGAAATGAATATGGACGGAATCTTATTAATAAATAAAGATAAAGATATGACAAGTAGGGATGTAGTTAATAAACTTATCCCTTTATTTAATACCAAGAAAATTGGGCATACAGGCACCCTTGATCCTTTAGCAACTGGCGTACTTGTTTGTTGTATCGGTAAATATACGAAGTTAGTCGATTTAATTACCGCTTATGATAAAGAATATGTTGCCGAGATTACTTTAGGTATTATGACTGACACGGGGGATATAACTGGTAATATTATAGGTAGAAGTAATACTACTTTAACATCTAACCAAATTAAAACTTGTTTAGATAGTTTTGTTAAAACCTATGACCAAACTGTTCCTAAATATTCGGCGGTCAAAATAAAGGGTAAAAAATTATATGAATATGCTCGGGAAAATAAGCAAGTAGCATTACCAAAACGCAAAGTAACAATTTATCAAATGGAACTTTTAGATATTAGTGATAATAAAATAAAATTTAAATGTTTAGTATCGAAAGGAACTTATATTCGTTCATTAATAGAGGATATTTGTAAGCAACTTGGGGTGTGTGGGACAATGTCTAATTTAAAGAGAACTAAACAAGGAAATTTTGCTTTAACTAATTGTTATACTTTAAAAGATATTGAAAAGAACAATTATCAATTACTTGAAGTAGGTGATATTTTTCCTTTTCCAAAAATTGAGGTCGATGATGAAGTAGCTAAGAAAATCCAAAATGGAGCGAAAATAGCTAATAGTTATTTTATAGATGATAAAGTTATTTTTTATTATCATAATAGGCTTTTAGCAATTTATCAGAATGATAATGATATCTTAAAATCATACGTGCAATTTTAAAATCATACGTGCAATTTTAGATTGCATTTTTTCATTTTTTTAAGTAAAATTATTTAAGAATAGAAAGAGGATATAAAATGAAAGAAAATAATGAATTACATAAAAATAATACTATATTAATTATATTAGCTGTTTTGATTGCTCTCATAATTGTAATTGGAGCCACTTATGCGTATTTCACAGCTCAAAGAGGATCGGGTGGCAGTGCGGAAATTGATGTTGAATCAGGTACAACTGATTCACTTACTTTCAATAATGAAAGTGGAAACATTAATATTGTGGCTACCCAAGATAATTTTGGACAAGCTCATAATACCATAACTCAAAGTGCTTCGGTAAAAGCGACATTAGTTCCTAATAATACAACTAATACGGCAAGTGAAACTTATAATGTCTTTTTAGTAATTGAAAATAATGATTTAATTTATACCGAAAATAATAATACCCCCGAACTACTTTTAAAGGTTACTGACCCTGATAATAAAGAATATACGCAAAATGTTGATGGCTTAAAATATGTTACGGGCGTAACAGATAAAAATAGTGAAACCTATAGTGGCTATGATATAACAATGAGTACTAACCAAGTTTATAAAATAGTTAGTGATTATGTTATTGATACCGACCAAGACCCAGTTGATCAAACTTGGCAAGTAGAAGCTTCGTTAATTAATTTAAATAAAGACCAAAATGCTAATACTGGTAAAACTTTTGAAGGTAGTATTTATATTACGACTGATGAAGAAGTTAAATTAAATGAAATAAATAGCCTTGAAACTACCGCTAGTACGACTAGCATCACAGCAACAGCTAATATTACAAGCGGAAGTAGTGATATAGCTAAATATTATTTTGCGATAAAAGAAACAACCGAAACTCCTGAGGACTTTAAAATCAGTACAATTGCTGAGGCATTAGAACAAGATTATCAAATGACTGAGGCTGAAAGTAGTTATACTTTTAGTGAAAATATTACTGAAAATAATAACTATAAAATTTATACTTATGCGGTAGATAAAAGTGGGTACCGGAGTAATATTTATGAAACGGTAGTTACCGCCGCAGATGGGGAAATTCCTAAGGTTGAAAATGTCGATACTAGTTCTGATTTTGATAGTATTACTCTTAATTTCACTAAAGTTGAGGGAACAACTTATCGAGTTCGTTTAGATAATGGTACTTGGACAGAATTTAGTGAGGAAGAAAGTCATACCTTTAGTAATTTAGCTCTTGGTAGTGTTCATAAAGTATATGTTCAAGCTAAGAATACTGATGGCAAAGTTTCTAATGTAAAAACAATGATGGTAGCAACTACTCCTTATGCTTATCCAAGTGTATCTAACATTGAAGTAACCGAAATAACGGCAACTGGCTTTAAAGTAAAAGCAACAGTTACCCAAGGTAGTGAAACAATTGAAAAGGTAGAATTTAAAACCGATAAAGATGATACATGGTATCAAGGTGAGATGGAAGAAGAGAGTGTATACACTTATACATTTAGTAATTTACAAGAATTAACTGATTATGTAATTACAGTTAAAGTTACTTCAACAGGTAAAGCTGGAACAGGGCAAAGTAATTCCGAAAGTGTTCAAACTCTTAGTTCATAGATAAAAAATCAGTAATGTTCTAACATTAAAAAAATGATTAGCATTACTGATTTTTATATTGCATTAATATTAATAATTAGTATATAATAGCACTGAACAGATAGTTCTCTGTTCTAATGTATAGAACTTAGTTAGATGTTCTATCAGTCCAAAAAATATGCTGATGAGCACTTATTCAAGATAAGTGGATGCTCTTTTTTAGGGTTGTTTGAAAAGAATAATTAGTAATACAAGTATTAATGCGAATATAATTAAATATTATTTCCTCTTCATGAGGAAATTTTCTTGAGGCTGACAGTTCAAAATGATGATAACTAAGTTCTATCAAAAAATATAATTCTATGGCTATAAGGTTAGTTTCAGCGGGGGTTCAGCGGGGTTGACATAAATTAAAAAAAAGGTATAATAAAATTATTACTGATTTTTATATTGAATTATTATTAAAAATTAGTATATAATAATAGTGAACAGATTATTCCTATCGCTGTTCTAAATATTATAGGACTAAAAAGAGATATCTATTTTTCGTTGTTAGATGCTCTATCAGTCCAAAATATTCGACAATGAGCACCTATTCAAGATGAGTAGATGCTCTTTTTTTATTGACCCTTGAAAAGTATAATCAGTAATATAAGTATTACTGCGAATATTATTAAATATTCCATATCTCTCCATGTGGACCACCTCCTTCCATTTTCAAAAGAAATATGGACTGAGGAAAAGCATCAACAACAATAGATATCTCTAAAAGGTATTATATTATAAAGTACTAGAAAAATCACTATTAAATTTGCTGTTTAGTAATAAGTTTCAAAAAATGTGAATTTTAGTTTTAAAATTCTTTCTAAAAATGTGATTTTTTGTGCTATTTTTCTTTCTAAAAATGTGATAAAGTTATTGTGAAAGTGATAAATATGGCTGAATTAAAGCGAAAAATTGATAAATTTTTAGTTGATTGGAAAAATTTAAAGAACAGAAAACCATTGATAATTAAAGGGGCAAGGCAAATTGGTAAAACAACATCAGTGGAAAAATTTGGCAAAGAAAATTATACATCTTTTATTGAAATAAACTTTGTTTCGATGCCCCAATATACGCAAATATTTCAAGATGGTTACACAACAGATAAAATTATTAAAAATATAAGTTTGTTAAATAGCGATTGTAAATTTATACTTGGGGAAACTCTAATATTCTTCGATGAAATGCAAGAATACCCTGATACAGCAACTTCTTTAAAGTTTTTTCATGAAGATGGTCGATTTGATGTTATTTGTTCTGGTTCATTAATGGGAATTAACTTTAATCAAATCCATTCAAATAGTGTAGGCAATAAAGAAGATTATAGGGACTTTCCAAAAATAAAAGTTTCAATTTAATACAAAAAAAAACAACTACCCAAAATATATGATAAAATCAT
>CANQCI010000005.1 GCA_947589675.1 uncultured Bacilli bacterium
ATCAAATTGTTATAATATGAAAAAAAGTAAGTAACCCTTACTTATTTTTCAGTGCCCTTGACTGAACTGTAACTTATCGAGTAGATTGGGCTCAAAAAATATTTGACAAACTAATTAGCATTATGATACAATTATCTCTTCGGTTAGGAGGGATAGATATGAAAGAATATAACCAAGAAGTCAAATATTTTTTAGCATTAGAAAGAATGCCTGGGGATTATAAGTTTATTAATATTAATGATTTAAATTTAGGTTGTAACCCACATAGCTTAGCCGAAATAGATGCCTTTACTATGCAATATAGTAAAAATGATTTGTTAGAAGCTATTAAAAAAGTTAATATAGTTGAACCTGATTATTTAGAAGGTAATTTAGTTATTCAAGATAATATGAAACATAAAAGTTTACCAGTTATTGATAAAGAATTATTAGGTAACTTTCAAGTTGGCGAATTTTTTCAAGAAAGAATTACAAATAAGATGTTAATGAATAATATTAATTATAAATTTAGTATTCTCATTAAAGATAATATGTTAGTTAATGATTTTAAAATATGTGTAAAAATGGGGAATATTCGGGGAATATTAGAAACTATTTTTAAAGTTGAATATAGTCTACAAAGAAAGTTTATGCTCTATTTGTTAGATTTATATCATAAAGATTTAAATAAAGAAGTAACTCAGAATTTAGTGCGGGATAAAAATTAAAGTGTTTATATTAAATAATATAGACATTTTTTTATGTAAAATTATCGTTAATTTAATTTAAAAAAAATATTTTTTAAAAAAATTAATATATAATAGAAATAGATGAGGTGGGAAGAGTGCTAGGGAGAAAAAAAATCGATAATAATGGGATTAATGAAATTATTAATTTAAGTAAAAATATTTTAAAACTATTATTTATTGTTTTAATTATTGGGATTATTTTATGTACAGTTATTATATGCCAAAGATTAGGTATATTTGTTTTTATTGGCAATATTTTAAGCGTTTTATCCCCTTTATTTTTAGGTTTTGTTATTGCTTGGCTATTTTCACCCTTAGTAAATAGACTTACGAAAAGAGGATTTCCGAGAATACTTTCATCGATTATTGTTTATCTGGCTTTTATCACTTTCTTATTAGTATTCTTTAAAATATTTATCCCAGTTTTATATGAACAACTAAATGAATTATTAAAAACTTTGCCTAATATTTTAGATAAGATTAATAATTTTATTGATGGAATCTTTGATAAGATTAGTATCAATGGGGTTGATATTAAAGGAATAGAAGAAAATGTTATGAACTCCATTAATGAATATGGAGCTAATTTATCTAGTAACTTACCTAATTTAATTGTAACTGGCTTAAGTGGCATTATTTCGGGGCTAGGAACTATTTTATTTAGTTTAATTATTGGTTTATATATGTTATTTGATTTTGATAATGTTTCCATTCATTTTTTAAAGTTAATCCCTAAAAGACATCAAGTTGAAGCGGCAACTTTACTCGAAAACATCGGAGTTGAAGTTCGCAAATGTGTAAATGGAACATTCTTAATTGCTTGTATGGTCTTTATTTGTGATACGGTTGGTTTTTCTCTTGTGGGTTTAAATGGGGCTTTACTATTTGGTTTATTCTGTGGAATTACCGATTTAATCCCTTATATTGGCCCATATCTTGGAACATTTGTTGCTACTGTTGTCGGCCTAACTCAAAGCCCTATTACGGGGATTGCCGTTTTAGTTATTGCCATTATTGTCCAAATGATTGAAAGTTATATTTTACAACCAATTGTAATGAGTAAAGCTACTAATCTACATCCAGTTACTATTATTTGTGGTTTATTACTTTTTGGTTATTTCTTCGGAATTATAGGAATGATTGTAGCAGCTCCAATTATGTCAATATTTAAAGTCATTTGGCGGTTCTTTGATGATAAATATGATTTCTTTGGCGATAATGAAGAGATTATTAATAATGATAATACATTAAAAGAAAATTAAGTTTTTTAATAGCTATCCTAATTTTGCTTAACTTTATTATGGGAGGTAAATAGATATGGCAATGAATGAAAAAAAAGTTGGCATAAAAAAGAATAATAAGTTAATGATAATAGCCTTGCTAATCCTTTTACTTGCCGTAAGTGGAGCGACCTATGCTTATTTTATCGCTCAAAAAGGGACAGGCGGTAGTTCCCAAATTGAAGTTGGAGCGGGTACCACTGATTTGTTATCATTTACAAATGGCAATAAAATAAATATCGTCGCTAATCAAGATAATTTTAAAAAAGGGGATAATAGCATCACGGAAAAATCAAGTGTTACAGCGACGCTTACTCCCAATAATACCACTAATATAGCTCATGATACTTATAATGTATATTTGATTATAGAAAATAATGATTTAGAATATACTACGAGTGATTTAAAACCGGAATTAGTATTAAAAGTAATTAATCCTTTGGGTGAAGAAGTAATTGACATGAAAGGATTTAATTATATTGAAAATCAAGGATTTGATATAACTAATAAAAAAAGAGCCGCTTATCCCTTAATAAAAGGTTATGAAATAGATGCTGATGGTAAAGCTCAAGTAGATGAATGGCAAATTGAAGTTACTTTGGTAAACTTGGAAAGTGATCAATTTGTTAATACAGGAAAAACTTTCACGGGAAGTATTTTAATTACCTCGAAAGATGTAGATACTTATGATTTAACTGAGATAAAAAGTATGGTCTCAACAACGACTTATAATAGTGTTAATGCTAGTTTAGAGTTAGATGAGGGAACAAATACAATTGATAAATATTATTATGCAATTACGGAAACTGATGAAGAGCCAATAGCTTTAGCTCTGACGAGTGTAGCTGATGCCTTAAGTTATAGTTATCATGAAAGTGATGAGGCTACTTATGAATTTACGACTACTGATGATGGAGAAAAATTAAAACCCAATCAAAATTATAAAATATTTAGTTATGCTAAAGATATTGAGGGATATCAAAGTAATATTTATGAAACAATTGTTACGACTGATAATTATGAAATACCAGTGATAAATGAAGTAACTTATAGTGTTACACCTAATAGTATTACTTTAAATGTTCGGGCAACACCAAAATCTGCTTCCATAATAAAATATCAATTTAGTCAAAATAATGGGGAAGATTGGCAAGATTTTAATGGGACAACTTATACTTTTAATGATTTAGACGAGGCAACAGTCTACGAAATTGCGGTAAGAGCTATTGATGAAGAAGAAAATCCATCTAATCAGTGGCATGAAAGTATAACTACGGGAAAATTTGGTTCAATAGATTTTCCTTATGAAGTAAGTAAGATTGAGGATTTAGTGGAATTAAGTAAAAATGTGAGTGCCGGAAAAACATATGCGGGGGAATATTTTAAACTTCAAAATAATTTGGATTTTCAAAATGCTAGTGATTATAATGACTCCACCACTACTTTATATGGAGATATAAATAATAATAGCCAGGATGAGCCTTTAATAAAAGAATTAACAACTGGAAGTGGTTTTAAACCAATCGGTAGAAGACTGGGGACAATTTTTCAAGGTAATTTTGATGGCAATAATTTTGCAATAAAAAATTTATATATTAATAATAGTACTTTGAATAATGATGATTTTGGACTATTTGGAACTGTTAAAGGAAGTATAATAAGTAATTTAACGGTAACTGGTAATATTCATACAACAAAAAATGGTAATATTGGGGGAATTGCTGGGAGTTGTTATGCTTCGACATTTACAAATGTGCAATTTGGCTTAAAGGAAGAAAGTAGCTCAAATAAAAGCAAGGTTACAAGTGATACAAATGGTTATAGTGTGGGAGGAATTATCGGAACTTTTGGTGAGGATACCAATGGTCTAAATACTTCCACTTTAACTAATGTCAAAAATTATGGTAATATATCTAATGGAGCAAATGTAGGCGGAATAGCAGGCTATGTTTCTGCTAATACCACAGTAAATATGGATAATTGCCATAATTATGAACTTGTGAGTAGTGTGAGAGGATATCGAATAGGCGGTATAGTTGGAATAAATTATGGAAATTTAAATATAAGTAATTCATCTAATGAAACTAATATTACTGCGAATATCCCTAATACGACTTTAAGAATGGGTGGATTAATTGGACAAAATAATGGCATTTTTACTATCAAAAATAGTCATAACACTGGTGATATAGTTAATGAAAATCAAACTTACGAACTTACAGATACTGTAACAGCCTTTGATTTGAATTTAGGCGGAATTATAGGCGTAAATTATGCTGCTGATGCTGAAAAAATAATTAATACCTACAATACAGGCGATATTATTAGGTGTACAAGAGGCGGCGGTATGATTGGCTATAACGGGAATGGAACTAACATAACGATAGATAAAGCCTATAATACTGGAAATATAACTAACATTGAGCGAACATGGGGGAATGCTTTTAATCTTGGGGGTATAATAGGTTATGTCCAAACAGATTCGAAAGCATATGTCTTAAATTCTTATAATACTGGTAATATTTCTGGTAATAAATCTTATGCCGGTGGTCTAGTGGGATTTGCTAATGTTTTTGCGGTTTTACTTAATTCTTATAATACTGGTAATGTAACTAAAACTAGTGGTGTTAGCGGTGGTGTAATTAGCTTTAGTGGAACAGGTTATGTAAATAATGTCTATAACTTAGGAACTATTACTGGTTCCAGTGGTTCTTATGCTATTGGTAATTATCCTAACTATGATGCTAATAATATGCTTATAAAAAATGCTTATTATCTAAATACAGCTCCAGTTGGAAGTGGAGTAGCAAGTAATGTTACTACTAGTCTTAGTGATAATCAAATGAAAGGTAAAGAATTAATTAGTAATAAAAAGTTTGTAGATATATTAAATAGTAATATTACTAGTGCGACTACCGAAATGAAAAGTAAATATCCAGAATTAAGTGAATATACATTAAGTAAATGGACAACAGGATCAGATGGCTATCCAATTTTAATAAATAAATAAATAAATAAAAACTAGTAAAGTTATAATTAAACTTATTAGTTTTTTTGCTTTTCAAAAAAAGTGCAACGGTTCAGTTTTTTTGGAAAATATATTGCTTGTTGTGATTATTTAAGTTAAAATATAGATATGGAGGGAGATATAAAATGGAAATAAAACGGGATTATTACTTAAATAGACTTATTGAATCTAAAAATGATGGACTTATTAAAGTTGTAACAGGTATTCGTCGTTGTGGTAAGTCTTATTTACTTAATACTTTATTTTACAAATATCTTTTAGAAAATAATGTTAAAAAAGATCATATTATAAAAGTAGCTTTAGATGATACTGATAGTGAAGAATTATTAATTGCTAAAAATTTAAGTAAATATCTTAAAGATAAAATAAAGGATGATGATTCTTATTATCTTATTCTTGATGAAATCCAATTAGTAAATAATTTTGAAGGATTATTAAATGGGCTTTTAAGAATAAACAATATTGATATATATGTAACAGGAAGTAATTCTAAATTTTTATCCTCTGATATTATCACGGAATTTCGAGGACGAGGGGAAGAAATTAGAATATATCCTTTATCTTATTATGAATTTATGTCAGTTTATCAAGGTGATAAATTTGATGGCTGGGTTGAGTACATAACTTATGGAGGATTACCATTAGTTTTAACAATGCAAAATGATGAAAGAAAAATGGCTTATTTAAAAGACCAACAAAAAAATGTATATATCAATGATGTTATTGAGCGAAATAATATTCAAAATGATGCCGAATTGGTTAGTTTAGTAGAAATAATTTCTTCAAGCATTGGTTCCCTTGCCAATCCTAAGAAAATTTCTGATACTTTTAAAACAAATGCGGGATTAAATGTTGATTCTAAAGTAATTAGTCTTTATCTTAAATACTTAGAGGAAGCGTTTTTAATTGAAAAAGCCCAAAGATATGATGTTAAGGGGCGAAAATATATTAGTACTCCTTATAAGTTTTACTTTAGTGATTTAGGAATAAGAAATTCTTTTATTAATTTTAGACAATATGAAGAAACTCATATAATGGAAAATGTGATATATTTAGAGCTCCGAAGAAGAGGCTATAACGTTGATGTGGGGGTAGTTGAATTTAGAGAGAAAAAAGATAAAAAACAATTATATAAACAATTAGAAATAGATTTTATTGCTAATAAAGGAAATAATAAAATTTATATTCAATCTGCCTTTAGTATGCCTAATCAAGAAAAAATTAACCAAGAAGAAAGACCACTTATTAAAGTTAATGATTTTTTTAAAAAGATTATCATTGTTAAAGATTATATTAAAAGAACAAGGTGGGAAAACGGGATAATTGTTATGAATATATTTGATTTTTTATTAGATTTAAATAGTTTAGATTATTAATTTTTTTGTTAAGTGAGAAACTTTCAGTCCGCATCGCTATATAAAAAATTATTGGCAAAGAGGGAATTTTATGCTAAACTATTTTACGTAATCGTTTGGAAAAAAGAATTTATATAGATTATTTTTTTAAGAGAGTTAGTGGTTGGTGGAAGCTAATAAAAATATTTATATAATGCTACTTTTTAAGATTAATCGGTGATGAGTCGTTAAAAATAATAAAGTAAAAAAAAGGATGGTACCGTGCTTTTTGCACTCCTTGGTATTAGTCCTTTTTATTTTTAAGAAAGGATGGATTTAATGAAAATATTTGTTGTGGCTGGTAAAGCTGGAAGTGGTAAGGGAGAAGTAGCTAGATTTATAAAAGAATATTATATTTATAAATTTGAAAATACCGTTATTACGGAATATAGTAAATATATTAAATCATTTGCTAAAGAAATGACTGATTGGGATGGTACGGAAGAAAGAAAACCTAGAGAATTTTTACAAAATTTTGGAGTAGAAATAAGAAAAGATGATAAGTATTTTTTTACAAGAAGAATGCTCGAAGATATTAATATATATACATTAAATAATACTGATGTTTTAGTTATTAGTGACGCAAGAATGCCTGATGAAATTGATGAAATTAAAAAAGAATATCCGGATATGCATAGTATTTATGTCGTAAATCAATTTAAGGAAAGTAAGCTTACACCTACTGAACAAGCCCATATTACTGAGATTGCTTTAGAAAATTATCCTAATTTTGATTTAACTATAGCTAATGATGGAACATTAGATGATTTAAAACAAAAAGTATTTACATTTTTAGAAGGGATCGATAAATAATGAATTTAAAAGATTTATACATAAATTTTTTTGTTAGTAAAGAACATAAACAAATACCAAGTGCCCCTTTAGTTCCGGAAAATGACCCATCAGTATTATTTAACACGGCAGGAATGCAACCACTTATTCCTTATTTAATGGGGCAAGCTCATCCCTATGGAACAAGACTATGTAATTACCAAAAGTGTTTGCGGACTAATGATTTAGATGAAGTAGGTGATACAACTCATCACACCTTTTTTGAAATGCTTGGGAATTGGTCTTTAGGTGATTATTTTAAGGATGAATCAATTAGCTGGAGTTTTGAGTTTTTAACTAAAGTATTAAATATTCCGGTGGAAAGATTGGCAGTTACAGTTTTTAAGGGTAATGATTTAATTCCTTTTGATGAAGAAAGTTATAATAAATGGTTAAGTTTAGGAATAAAGAAAGAAAGAATAGCTTTAACAGAACAAGATAATTTTTGGATTGCGGGGGAAAGTGGACCATGTGGGCCAGATACGGAAATCTTTTACTTTCGAAGTGATGAAGAAATTCCAGAAAAATTTGATCCAGAGGATAATCGCTGGGTAGAAATTTGGAATAATGTGTTTATGCAATATTATAAAGATGAAAAGCAAAAGATAAGTGAACTTCCCAAAAAGAATGTTGACACTGGCATGGGGGTAGAACGAACTACTGCGATTCTTGAGGGAGTAAATGATAATTATGCCTCAAGTATTTGGCAAGATATAATTGCCTTGATTGCTAAAATTAGTGCTAAGCCATATGAAGGTAATGAAAAAAGTATGCGAATTATTGCCGATCATATTAGAACAAGTGTTTTTATTAGTGCCGATTATGCGGGAATTAAACCTAGTAATACCGATCAAGGATATATTTTAAGAAGATTAATAAGAAGAGCTATTCGTCATGCTAAATCTTTAGGAATTGATATATTTAGTAATTGGGAAGAAGAAATAGCTAAGTTAATAATTGCTAAATATCAAAAATATTATAAAGAATTAAAAGATAATGAAATGATTGTTTATGAAGTCTTAAAAAATGAAAAGATTAAATTTAATCGGACTTTAGAAAAAGGTCTTAAAGAATTTGCTAAAGCTATAAAAGATAAAGAGATGATTGATGATTTAACTGCTTTTCATTTATATGATACTTATGGTTTTCCAATTGAACTAACGGTAGAATTAGCTGAAGAAAAAGGTTTAAAAGTAGATGTTGATGGCTTTAAAAAAAGATTTAAAGAACACCAAGAATTATCAAGGACAGCATCGAGTGGTAAATTTAAAGGTGGGTTAAGTGGTAATGGCGAAGTCGAAACTAAGTATCATACGGCAACTCACTTATTAAATGCGGCGTTAAAACAAGTAGTTAATAAAGATGTTCATCAAAAGGGAAGTAATATAACTAGTGAACGGATGCGTTTTGATTTTAGTTGTGATCATAAGTTAAGTCCTGAGGAAATTAAGAAGACTGAGGATTTAGTTAATGAATGGATTAATGAAAAATTAGATGTTAAAGTGGTGGAAATGCCGAAAGAAGAAGCTTTAAAAAGTGGAGCTGAATGTATGTTTGTGGAAAAATATCCAGATATTGTAACAGTTTATACAATTGGTGATGTTTCTAAAGAACTTTGTGGTGGTCCTCATGTCAAGAATACAGGAGAACTTGGGCATTTTAAAATTACGAAAGAAGAAAGTTCTTCGGCTGGTGTTAGAAGAATTAAAGCTATTTTAGAAGAAAAGTAGAAAAGATTAGGATTTCTTTTCTACTTTTTCTATTTTTATTGTATAACCAATGGGAGCTAAAATTTTTAATAAATTTAAAACTGTCGGACTACTATAGCCACTTTCAATGCGGGCAATCTTTTCTCTTGATACATGAGAATACTTGGCAAATAAGTCTTGGGTTAAATTGTTTTCTTTGCGAAATTTAATAAATTCATTGATAAAGATTTGATTTAATTCTAAAGCATCATAGCTTGTTTCTATATAATTAATGTCGTAGTCCATAATTTGCTAACCTCTTCTTAATTGTATCATATTTGATACAATTAAGGCAAAAGATTATTGAAATAATTGGGTATTTATAATATATTAACAATAATGGAGGAAAAATTATGAATAAAAAAGAACAAAAATTAGAAGCCGCTTTAAAAGATGTGCGAGAAAATCACAATTGGAGTTGGGCGGAAGAAATAGATTATCGTTTTAAAGACGATATGGATTTTCCAAATATTTATTATCGGGGAAACCAAATAGCTTATCGGGATTTTAAGAATGAATCCGATGCTTTTGCGAAAAGCTTAGTCGAAATGGGCTATCAAAAAGGGGATGAAGTTTTAGTTTGCATGAGTAACTGTCCCGAACTGGTGATGCTAATGCGGGCAACTAGCTTAATTGGGGGAAAGTTTCATGTAATTGGGAAGGATTTTGATCCTGATTATATCCACAAAATTATTGCCTCAGCTAAGGCGACAAATATTTTTGTGAGTGATGATGTTTATGCTACATTAAAACCAGTTTTAGATAAAGAATCTAATTTAAATAAAGTTATGTTTTCATTATGTGATTCCCTTCCTAAAGGCGTAGATCCTTATGCTATTTTAGATAATCCTTTTTATGAATTTAAAAATAAAGTAAATGATTATAAAAAAGATGAAGAAAATATTCTTAATAAAGAAGAATTTTTAGATATTGGTTGTGATTGTAAAAAAGAAATTAAAGCGAAAACGTCAATAGACGATGAATTTTTAATTACTTATACAAGTGGATCTACCAATGGCAATCGTCCTAGTGCAATTGTCCACACAACAGGGAGCTTAATTTACATGGGGAGATTTCATGATCCGGATATCTCCGGTCTACCAGTAATAAAACATATTCGGGTTTTATGTCATATTCCTAGTCATTCTAATACAGATTTAATTACGAGTATAAGTGATGCTTTTATGCAAAAAAGTGCCGCGGCATTAGAACCAATTTATAATGAAGACTTTTTCTTAAATTCGCTTATTATAAATGAAGTTAATTTTGCTCCTGCAACACGGTCATTTTGGTTAAAAGCTTGTAAGCTTTATAATAGTAATCCAGTTTATAAACAATTTAAATTTAAAGATTTATTCTTACCTACTATTGTTGGCGAACCAAAAAGTCCTGGGGAAGAAAAATATATTAATCAAACTTTACGAAAAATGGATGCTGGTGTCAACAAAATTCCTAAACCTCTTGGCCCCGTAGTGGTGTCTTTTGGGGGTGGTGATTGTGAACATGGTGGCATATTCTTTACACTTTATCCAAGTTTAATGGCTAAATTAAATAAACTAAAATTACGTAAAGAACCCCTTGGTTTAAAACCATTTAATAAAGCCATTGAAATTGGATGCCTTGATGAATTTGATAACCAATTAAATGTCGGCGAGGTTGGCTTTTTGGTAGCAAATTCGCCCCTTACAATGCAAAGATATAAAAATGACCCCGCCAAAACTCGGCAATTCTTTGTAAGAGATAATACTGGAAAAGAATGGGGACGCATGAATGTTTATGGTTATGTTGATAAATTTGGCTATGCTCATATGCTAGGACGAAATAATGTTGTAACTTTAGACAGTGGTAAAACTATTCCTTTCTATAAAATTAATGAAGCAATTTTAAAAGATACCAAAAATATTTTATCATGCGAAGTAGTTTATACTGATGGAGCCTATGTTGCCCACATTGAAGCTTATCCTGACCAAAAAATAAGTAATCAAAAATTAATAGAGTCCGTATCCCAAAGATTAGCTCAAGAATTTCCTGAGGAATTATTTAAGAACCTTTTATTTCGCATAAGAACTACCGATGAGGGATTTCCGCTTACCGGGTGTGGGAAAAGAAGTAGTATCCTTCTAAGTGAGGAAGGCTTAATAGATGATTTAATTCAAGCGGAGGTAACTACTGATGGAGTAACGTTATCTAAACCTTTTGCTGGACTTAGTCGCACTTTAGATAAAAATAATATTTAAAAAAGCTCCTTATTTTGATATAATTTATATTAATAATAGAAGGTGTTTTAAATGAATGGTAGTGCTATCTTAATAATTGCTAGTATTATATATAGTATGTGTTTATTTTTCGTATATCGATCTAAACAACATATTGATACCGTGGAACATAAAATATTTAGTTTTTTAATAAGCCTTAATTTTATAGGATTAATAAATGAACTTTTAAATTATATATTAGTTTTAAATTTTAAGGATAGTTTAATAACGTTTATTATATCGAAATGTTATTTATGGTATTTATTAACTTTTATAATAATATTTACGTATTATATAATTTATATATCGTTTTCAAATCGGGAAAGAATGGTAAAGTTTATTAAAAATAAGTTAGTAAATATCATGATGGGGATATATTTTATTTGTTTATTATTAGTAGTTTTTTTACCTATTCATTTTTGTAATACTCAAGGAATTTATTCCTATGGGGCTAGTGTTAATATTATTTATGTAGTATCAACTATTTGTCTTTTAACTGGGATTATTTGTATGTTTCTTAATTTTAAAAATATATTATCTAAAAAATACTTACCATTATTATCATTTTTAAGTTTAGGAATTGTTGCCATGGCTATTCAAAAGTTATATCCATCAATTACTTTAACAACCTCAGTGGAAACTTTTGTTGTTTACATGATGTATTTTACGATTGAAAATCCAGATATTAAACTAATTGAACAACTTAATATTGCAAGAGCCAAGGCTGAACAAGCCAATGCCGCGAAAACGGACTTTTTATCCAATATGTCGCATGAAATTAGAACACCTTTAAATGCTATCATGGGTTTTAGTAATATATTATTAGAAGATAAAAAAATTCCTAGTAGTGCTAAAGAAGAAATAAATGATATTGTCATGGCTAGTGACAATTTATTTGAAATTGTTAATGGGATTTTGGATATTTCCAAAATTGAAGCTAATAAGCTCGAAATTGTTAATAATGAATATGATTTTACCAAATTATGTCAGGAATTAATATCTTTAACGAAAGGAAGATTAGGAGAAAAGCCAATTACCTTAAAAATGGCAATAGCTCCTGACATTCCTAAGTATTTATATGGCGATAGTCAAAGAATTAAACAAGTTTGTATTAATCTTTTAACTAATGCGGTTAAATATACGAAAGAAGGGGAAATAACTTTTCAAGTTGATTGTATTCGGAAAAATGATGTTTGTCGTCTGATTATAGCGGTTGAAGATACCGGAATTGGCATCAAGAAAGATAATATCAATAAATTATTTAATAAATTTGAAAGATTAGATTTAGAAGAAAATATTACTATTGAAGGAACTGGATTGGGTTTAGCTATTACTAAAAAATTACTAGATTTAATGAATGGGAAAATTGTGGTACAAAGTGTTTATGGTAAAGGTTCTAAGTTTACGGTTAGTATTGATCAAAAAATTGTTGAGGGGTCCCCAAAGCAAGAAGAAGTAAAGAAAAGTAAACCTAAGAAAATTACCAAAAAGGGACGAATTTTAGTTGTCGATGATAATCTTATTAATTTAAAAGTGGCTGAAAAATTATTAGAAAGCTATCATTTACAAATTGATTCAGTCACCAGTGGTGATGAATGTTTAAAACTTTTAAGAAGTAAGAAAAAATATGATTTAATTTTACTTGATGATATGATGCCTAAGTTAAGTGGGACAGAAACATTAAAAATTATTCGCAAAGAGTTTCAAGATTTAAAAACCCCAGTTGTCATGCTGACTGCGAATGCTTTAACAGGGATGAAAGAAAAATATTTAAATTTAGGTTTTAAAGATTATTTAGCTAAACCAATTGATAAACAAGAACTAGATCGAATTATAAAAACATATTTGTAGGAGGTGTGTTGTCATGAAAGATGTCGATATTTTAGTAAAAAATGGAGTAAATGTTAAAAAAAGTTTAGAGTTATTCGGGGATATTCAAACTTATGATTCAACCTTGACGGTATTTTTAAATGAAGTTGAGGGAAAGCTTAAAAAAATTGAAAACTATCATGAAGTTGGGGATATGGCTAATTATGCGATTGAAGTTCATTCTCTTAAAAGTGATTCAAAATATTTTGGTTTTGAGAAGCTTGCTGAGTTAGCTTATGATCATGAAATGGCCAGCAAAAAGAATGATTTGAAATACTGTAATAGTCATTATAAAGAATTAATAGAAGAAGCCAATCGGATTGTTAATTTAGTAAAAAAATACATGGGCGAAGAATACGATGAAGAAGTATTAGAAAGTGATGATTGTGAAAGTTTCGAAAAAGCTATTTTAGTTGTCGATGATTCAAATATTATTTGTAATTTTATAACTAAAATATTTAAGGATGATTATTTAGTTTTGGAAGCATCCGATGGAAAGAAAGCTATTGATATTTTGGAATCAAAGAAAAGAAAACAAATTGAAGCTGTTTTACTTGATTTAAATATGCCAGATGTTAATGGTTTTACTGTCCTAGATTATTTTAAAGAACACGATTTATTTAAGGATATTCCTGTTGCCATTATAACAGGAGCTGATGATAAAGAATCAATTAACAAAGCCTATAATTATAAAATAGTTGATATTTTATTAAAACCTTTTAATGAAAAAGATTTAAAGAAAATTTTAGAAAAGACTTTAAATAGTAAAAAATAGAGCTGACATGCCTTATGGTGCGTCGGTCTTTTTTTGTCTTGTTTACTTAGCTAGTTTCTAGGCTAGCTTGATGACTGATATAACCTGAAACAGGTTATATTATGGAGAAAATAATTATTTATTTCAAAAAATACAAATTTTTTAAAAAAATTGCCAAAAAAAGAAGTAAAATGACACTTTAGTGGACTATATATAAGTGAGGGGGTAATTGCACCATGAAGTAAAATTAATAAATAATCCAGTTTAAGATTTAAAAGAAAACCCAGAATAATTAGTCAGCACTGGTAAAAATAGACTAAAAGGAGAGGAGAAAACAATGGCAAACAAAAAGTTTCAAAAAACTCTTATGTATGATGAGCGTTTTAAATATTTTATTAAAGACCCAAAGTATAGATGGTACACCATTCTTCTTTTAGCGGGTATTTTAAAATTGGATAAGAATTATGTTGAAAAAAATTTATATTTTTTAGATACAGAACTTACAGGTAATCCTAATCAAACCGGAAAACGTAGTGATACTGTTTTTGAAGTCGGAAACTACATTATTAATGTAGAGATGAATCAAAATAAGAATTATGACTTTCTGGAAGATAAGATTAGATATGTTAATTATCTTTATAACAAATATTTTGATGGTAAACATAAAAGAATGGATTATACTATAATTCAGGTTCATATAAATAATTTTGATTGTTGTGAAAAAGAAGTAGAATATGTTTATCTAAAAAATCAAAAAGGGATTGTAACCCCGAAGATAAAAATTATTATCTATAATCTTGTCAAACTGAAAAGAAAATATTATAATAATTTTACATTAAGTAAATTAGAGAAATTATTATTAGTATTAAAATTAAGTGCTAATATGGAAAAATTAAAGAAATTTTTGGAGGATGATGAATATATGCGAGAATTAGAAAAAGAAAAAAAGTTCTTTCAAGATGTCATGGAGGGTTTTGCTAAGGAATTTGATTATGATGAGGAATTAGAGGGGAAGCGAATGGCTGAGATTAGAACAGCTCGGATGGATGGCATAGAAGAGGGCATTAGCCAAGGACAATATGAAGAAAAAAGAAATGTGGTTCATAATATGATAAAAATGGCATACCCTAAAGAAGCTATATTAGAAGTAGCAGGAATAAATGCCGAAGAATATGATAAATTAATTACTACATAATTTAATATTTATATTAACTTTAAAGAGTTATCTTATTCGTAAGATGATTCCTTTTTATAAGTAATTTTTGGAGGATGATGAATATATGCGAGAATTAGAAAAAGAAAAAAAGTTCTTTCAAGATGTTATGGAGGGTTTTGCTAAGGAATTTGATTATGATGAAGAATTAGAGGGGAAGCGAATGGCTGAGATTAGAACAGCTCGGATTGATGGCATTAGCCAAGGACAATATGAAGAAAAAAGAAATGTGGTTCATAATATGATAAAAATGGCATACCCTAAAGAAGCTATATTAGAAGTAGCAGGAATAAATGCCGAAGAATATGATAAATTAATTACTACATAATTTAATATTTATATTAACTTTAAAGAGTTATCTTATTCGTAAGATGATTCTTTTTTTACGTTTATTAATATAACCCAAAATGGGTTATATTATACATAAATTAACTCTTTTTTACAAAAAAATACAAATTTTTAAAAAAAATTGTCGAAAAAAAAAGTAAAATGACAAATTAGTGGACTATATATAAGTGAAAGGAGGTATTTCTATGCGTGATTTTTTTGAAGAATATAAGATTGCCATAATCATATGTATTCTGTGTTTACTTATTGCGGTTATCAGTTTTACATTTAGTATGTATTTGTACAGTAATCGGTCAGCTAAAAGCTCACCAAGCTCTCCGGTGATCCTAAGTGAAAATTCCCCAAAGGAAGAAACTGATAATGAGGAAGTCTTGGCAAAGTTTTTCATTGAAGTTAAGGGCGAAGTCGTAAATCCTGGGGTTTATGAAGTAAATGCAAACCAAATTATTAATGATGCAATTACTTTAGCTGGTGGATTTAAAGACACAAGTTATACGGATAACATCAATCTTAGTAAAAGCTTAGCTAAAGAAATGGTTATTTATGTTTATTCTAAAAATGAATATAAAAAACTAAAAAAAGCTAATGAAGATTTAACACCAACCACAACTTGTAAGTGTCCTGACTATCAAATTAATGATTGCACTGACCAAGGAAGTAGTATAGTGGAAACTGGTACCCCCAGCAGTAATGTTGCATCTAGTAGTTTGGATGTTACCAGTGGGCTTATAAACATTAATACCGCAGGAAAAGAAGAGCTAATGACACTTACTGGTATAGGCGATAGTAAAGCCGAAAATATTATTGCTTATCGGACAAGCCATGGTAAATTCCAATATGTCGAAGAAATTCAAAATGTTACCGGTATAGGTGAGGCAATTTATGCCCAAATTAAAGACCATATTACCATCTAAAAAAATAATCCTAATTCTGGGGGTTTTGGGGTTATATATATTTATTACGACCAAGGTTATTACTTACTCCTCAAAGTATCAAGAACAAGAAGAAGTTTTAACGGGTAGAATTATTAGTTATAGTTTAAAAGAAGATAAAATAACATTAATTATTAAAGGGAAAGAAAAAGTTCAGGCTATTTATTATTTAAACCCTAATGAAGAAAATTATTGGTTCAAAGTAAAACTCGGAAGTTATGTCCGGCTAACAGGTAATTTTAAAAAAATAAAAAATAATACTGTACCTAATACTTTTAATTATAAGAAATATTTATATAATAAGCATATTTATTTTAATTTTATAATTAAAAAAATAGAAATATTAAAAGAAGGGAATATTTTTTATAAAATTAAAGATTATGGGTATAAAAAGATTTTAAATAGAGATTATCCAGAGTTTTTATTAGCCTTTATTATGGGTGATAAATCATTAATTGGGGAAGATATTAAAGAAAGTATGCAAATAAATGGAACGATGCATTTACTTTCTATCTCTGGGATGCATGTTAGTTTACTAGTAAGTTTTGTTAGTAAGTTTTTTAAACGAAGTAAGTTTCGCTATGCTTTGTTTTTCTTACTTTCTTTATTTTACATCTTTTGGGTTGGTTTTCCGGTTTCAGTTTTACGAGTTATGCTGTATTTATTCTTAAAAAAAATAAATGACCAAAAAGAACTTAATTATAGTAATAAACAGTTATTAATATTAACGATGTTTATATTATTAATTATAAATCCTTTTTATTTTTATGATTATGGGTTTTGGTATTCTTATTTAATTACCTATGGTTTATTTGTAAATCAAGATACTTTAAAAGGTAATTATTTTATTAGCATCTTAAAAGTAAGTTGGCTTGCTAGTATTTTTAGTTTGCCAATTACCGCCTTAATGAATTATGAGATAAATTTAGTTAGTCTTCTAGCCAATGTTATCATGGTTCCTTTTGTATCTTTAATCGTTTTTCCAATTTCTTTAATAAGCTTTATAATTTCTAATCATTTATGGAAGTTAGTAGTTTTCCTTTTATTAAAAATAAGTCTATTTTTTAGTTATTTTAAATTGCTGATTAATATTCCCAAGTTACCAATGGTTTTAATTATTCTATATTATTTAATAGCTTTTAAAAAGAGAAAGAAAAAATATGTTTTACTTATCTTAATATTAGTTATTAATGGTTTAATCAATAAGATAAATCCTAATTTTACTTATTATTTTGTTGATGTCGGGCAAGGCGATCAAAGTATAATTATTAGCCCTTATCAAAAAGAAGTAGTTATGATAGATACCGGAGGAAATAAAAATACTGATTATATTGGCAAAAATACAATTTTGTTTTTAAAAAGTATCGGGATAACGAAAATTGATTATTTAATATTAAGTCATGGCGATTATGATCATTTGGGGGAAAGTTTTAATTTAGTAGCGAATTTTAAAGTTAAAAATGTAATTTTTAATCAGGGTTCTTATAATGAATTAGAACAAAGTTTAATTAATATCTTAAATAAACAAAAGATAAATTATTATCAGAATCTAGCGAAGATTACTTTAAAAGATTATCAAATATATTTTTTAAATAATGAAATAACTAAAGATGAAAATGAAGATTCTAATGTTTTGTATTTAGCTTACCAAAATTATAATTTTTTACTAATGGGAGATGCGGGGATAACCAGAGAAGAAGCTATTTTAAAAAAATATAATTTACCACCTATAACTTTCTTAAAAGTAGGGCATCATGGTTCTAAGACTAGCAGTGGTAAAAATTTTCTTGCTCAGATAAAGCCTCAGTATAGTTTAATTGGGGTAGGAGAAAATAATGTTTATCACCATCCTAATGAGGAAGTTTTAAAATCTTTAGCATCATCCCATATTTATCGCACTGACCTAGAGGGAACTATTAAAATTACGATTCATAACCAAAATATGCAAATTACTACCTACCCACCTTAGGCACCAAATTAACTTTTTTTCATAAGATATATTAGTTTATTTAGATGCCTATACGTTTTTTTAAAATAAATCATAAAATATAATACCATTATATAATGTTTTAATAGATTGAGCCTAGCTAGCTCTTTTTTTTTAGGATTTTCTAAGATATAATTTAAGTGGAGGGTGTTAAAATGAGAATAGTAGTTATAAGTGGGAGTTCCCATCGTTTAATTAAAGAAGAAATTAAAAAAATAGTTGAAGAGCATAACTATATTAAGATGAATATTAATCAGTGTGGAATAAAAAGTGTTTTAGAAGAAGCTAGTTATTTTTCTTTTATGCAAGAAGAAAAATTTATTGTGGCTAGTAATGCTGATTTTTTGGCTTCCAAAAAAATGAGTGAAGCTGAGGAAGAAAATATGCTTCAATATTTAAATCATCCTAATGAAAATACCACCTTAATTTTTACTTTGTTAGAACCAGTTGATTTACGGAAGAAAATTAGTAAAATAATTAAAGATAATTATGAATTAATAGTAATTCCTAACTTTGATAAAATAAAAATTAAAGAAGATATTATGAATTATTTAGGACAATATAAATATACTTGTGATTATGAAACAGCTATGTATTTAATAGATAATACTTATAATAATTTAGATGTTTTATTTAATGAATTAGATAAGATTATGTTATATTATAATAATCCTTGTAAAATTACTAAAGATGATGTTTTAAAAATAGTAGGTAAAGAAGAAGATAGTAATATATTTCATTTTATTAATGCCGTGATTGAAAGAAGAATAGATGCTTCTTTACAAATATATAAAAGTTTAAAAATATATAAAGTTGAACCAATTAGTTTAATTAATTTATTAGCTCGAGAATATCGGTTAATGTATATGGTAAAAAATTATAGTAATCAAAAATATGATTTAAAAAAAATTAGTTCTTTACTTAAATTACCAGATTGGCAAATTAGTAAGTTATATAATAATAGTTTAAATTATCGAGAAGAAGAGTTACTTACTAATTTATATACTTTGGGGGATATAGATTTAAAAATAAAAAAAGGGATTTATGATAAAGACATCGCTTTATATCCCTTTTTAATGCATACTTGTAGTTAATTTAGGATTTTTTCGGTATTTTTAAAATTAAGTTTGGCTATTTCTTTTAGTTTATCTTGTCCAAATTGGTTAATGATTTGTTTGCCAAAGGCATCAACATTAGCCCCAGCTCCTTTAGGGACTTCCATGCCTAATTCTTGACTTAAGGAAGCCATTTCTTTTAAAAAGACATAGCGGCTTATAATCGAAGCACAAGCAACAGAAAGGCATTGATCTTCCGCTTTCGGAGTAAAGGTAATATTTTTAAGAATTTCTTTACTTCCTTGTAAATATTCATAATATTTTTTAGGACTAGCAAATTGGTCAACGACAATTTTATCATAATTAGGCATTTTTTGTTGCATGCTTATTAAAGCTTTATTATGTAAAATGGCTTTAATTTTATTCATATTAATATCACTTTGATAGTATTTATTATAATCACTTGGTTTTAATATAATGGTTGTATAAGGAACTTTAGCAATTATTTTCGGGGTAATTTCTTTTATTTTATCATCAGTTAATTTTTTGGAATCCATTATTTTTAATTCATGGAGAAAACTAGAAAGCTCGTTTGAAACGTATGTGGCACTAACCACAATAGGACCAAAGTAATCGCCCGTTCCCACTTCATCAGAACCAATGGTATTATATTTATCAAAGTTAGCTTTTTTCGGTTCTAAAGAAGATTTATCTTTTTTTAATTCTTTACCCGTTTTTAAATCGATAATTCGGTTATTATGTTTTTTTTCTAAGTCAATCCAGATTGCCGCATCAATGTCGGCACTAATGCCTTGAAACATAATCTTGCCACTTTCATATAATGTAATAGTCGTATCAGCTTCTTTAGCTTGAAAGACGGAATAAGGGGGCTTTTTTTCTAAACATAAATCATGATAATATTTAATTACCGCCGGTTTTAGATTATCACTTAATTTAAAAACAATAGTCATTTATAAACACCTCACAAAGTATTTTATCATAATTGACTTTTTTTTGCATTACCATTATAATATAATAAAATAGATAGGAACGAGGGAAAATATGAATGTTGTTGATATTGTGATAATAGTTTTAGCGGTCTTGGGTGGCATTAATGGTTATCGAAAGGGCATAGTTCGAACGTCAATCCAACTAGTTGGGAGTGCGGCAATAGCGATATTATCTTATACTTTTAAAGATATTTTAGCCGATTTTTTAATTGATTTTATGCCATTTTTACAATACAAAGGGGCTTTCTTAGGACTAAGTTCAATTAATATTGTCGTCTATCAAATTGTGTCTTTTGTAGTTATTTATGTTTTATTTTATTGCTTACTTAATATACTACTTGGGGCATCAGGTTTAATAGATACCTTAATTAAATTAACGGTTGTTTTAAAAATGCCATCAAAGATTATGGCTGGTTTACTTGGTATCTTAGATGGTTTAGTATTTGCTTTTCTTCTTGCCTTTGTAGCTCTTCATTTAGGTTTAAGTGAAAAGTATGTAATGGAAAGTAAAATGGGCATTATTCTTTTAGAAAGAACCCCATTTTTATCAACCGTTATGGCGAAGAGTACTTTATCTTTAGAAGAAATATGTAATTTAGTTAATTACCGAGATGAAAGTGTTGATGATAATACTTTAAATGCTGAGGTATTACAAACATTAATTCATTATAAAATAATAACTAGTCAAAAAGCAATGGAAATTAAAAAAGAAAAAATGCCAGAGTTGGAGCATGTAACATTTGCTTAGGGAGGGTTTTATGGTTAAACATTTAGAAGAAAATGAGGATTTATTAGAAGTTATTGGGAATGATTTCTTTTTAGTGAATTTTTATGCCAATTGGTGTGGTCCATGCAAAATGCTGGCTCCCATATTAGAAGAAATTGATTTTATTAAAGTTTTAAAAATTGACACGGATAAGTTTCCTACTTTAGCAGCCCAATATGGCATCATGAGTATTCCTACCTTGTTATTTTTTAAAGATAAAAAAGAAGTAAAAAGAGTAATTGGTTTTAAAAATAAGGAAGAAATAAAGGATATTGTTGATAATTTAGCATGAAGAGTTTATTAAAAATTATTATTAAAATTTTAGTTATTGCTTTAATACTATCATTAGTAATCGATTATTGTTTAGTAATGATGCGAAATACCGAACCACTTTTTACTTATAAAGAAGAAGGAAATACAAAATATAGTTTAATTTATAAAATTAATTATGATAATGATATTGTTACATTTTATCTATTTAATATTAAGTTAGGGGAAAAAGATTTAAAGGCTCCCCCAGAATGGGAGATCGTGGATCATACTGGTAAGGAATGTAATCCGGTTAAAACTTACTTTTTTACTGATGATGCTTATAATTATTACTTTGATTGTGAACAAAAATATTATATTAAAGTGGGAGATGTTGAATATACTTTAAAGAATGCTTTAGAAAATAATATTTTAACAATCAGTGACTTAGAAGAAACTTATATTAAATTTAATAAAGAAGCCAAATAATTATTGAGCTTCTTTTTTTAAACATAATATTGCCGTATTTTGGTAACTTCGCATAAGTAAACCAGCTCCTAGTTTAACACCTCCGTAGTAGCGGACAACGACGAAAAGATGTTTATTTAAATTTTTTCGTTCAAGCATTTGGTAAAGGGGAAGTCCTGCGGTACCTGTTGGCTCTTTATCATCTGTTTTCCCGGCAGTATTATTAAAGCGATAGGCATAAACCACATGCTTAGCTTTTTTATGTTCTTTTTTAAGATTATTTAAAATTAATTTTATTTCTTCTAAATTATCTAATTCATAAAAATAACCATAAAATTTAGATTTTTTTTCGATAACTTGACTAGTATTTAATAATTTCAAAGAATATCACCAAATTCATTATATCGTAAAATAAATTTATTTTGTAGTATAATAGTTATAGGTGGTTTTCTTATGTTACAGGATAAATTAAAAACTATTCCTCATTTACCTGGAAGTTACCAAATGCGTAATGAAAATAATGTGATTATTTATGTTGGTAAAGCCAAGGATTTATATAAAAGAGTTAATAGTTACTTTAAAGGTAATGTTTATGGTAAGACCGAAAAGTTAGTAAGTGAAATTGTTGACTTTACTTATATAACAACCCAAACGGAACAAGAAGCATTTATCTTAGAAATAAATTTAATAAAACAATATAATCCTAAATATAATATCTTACTTAAAGATGATAAAAGTTATCCTTATATCGAATATATTAAGAAACCATATCCTAAAGTAAAAGTATCAAGATATTTAAATATTAAGAAAAAAGATGGTAAAACTATCTTTGGACCTTATCCTAATGCTTATGCCGCGAGAAAGATTGTTAATTTAATTAATCGGTTATATCCCTTAAAAAAATGTGATCATATGCCTAATAAAGTTTGTTTATATTATCATATCGGGGAGTGCTTAGGTTATTGTGAAAAAAGAGTTGATAGTGAAAAACTAGAAGCAATGGAAAATGATATCTTAGCGTTTTTAAAAGGAAATGATAAGATATTAAAAGATAAAATTTTAGAAAAGATTAATTTTTTTAGTGAACAATTAAATTTTGAAGCAGCTTTAGAATTAAAAAAAGAATTAAATTATATTTCGGTTATTTTAGATAAACAAAAAGTTGAATTACATGATTATATTAATCGGGATGCAATTGGTTTTTATTATAATGAAGGGTTAGTAAGTGTTCAAATTTTATTTATTCGTAATGGAAAAATTGTGGGGGGAAATAATGATAAATTTTATTTGATAAGTGATGTTTATGATGAAGTTAATACTTATCTTTTAAATTTTTATTCCCGTCATGAAGTGCCTAAGGAATTAATTGTTCCGGAGGGATTAAATTGTCCTATTTTAAAAAATATTTTAAATACTTTGGTTTATACTCCTTTAAAAGGGAAAAAGAAAAAGCTAGTGGAAATGGCTAATACTAATGCTAGGATTAGTTTAGAACAAGAAATTACGATTATAAAAAAAGATGAAAAAAGAAGTGTTTATGCTAATGAGGAATTAAAAAATATTTTAAAGATGCCTATTTTAGATCGGATTGATGCTTTTGATAACTCCAATTTATTTGGTAGTTATGCGGTAAGTGGAATGGTGGTTTTTAAAAATGGGGTTCCTATGAAAAAAGAATATCGGAAATATAAAGTAAGTGTGGATAAAAATGATGATTATAATACGATGAAAGAAGTTATATATCGCCGTTATTACCGAGCGTTAATGGAAAAAACGGAGATGCCAGATTTAATTATTGTCGATGGGGGCGAAAACCAAATCAGGGCTACTTTAGAAATACTAGCTAGTTTAAATCTTAATATTAGAGTCTGTGGCTTAAAAAAAGATGACCGCCACCGGACTAATCAATTAATTGATGAAAATCTTAATTTAATTGATATTCCCAAAAGTAGTGATGTCTTTCATTATTTAACTAGAATCCAAGATGAGGTGCATCGTTTTACCATTACTTATCATAAAACCTTAAGAGATAAAGGCAGTATTGCAAGTATTTTAGATAATATTGATGGGATTGGTAAGGTAAGAAAAAGAGAGCTTATTAAAAAGTTTGGGAGTATTAAAAAAATGCAAGAAGCTCCCTTAGAAGAACTAACAGAAATTATTCCTGATGCTATTGCTAAAAATTTAAAGGAATATTTAACTAGTCGGGAAAATACTTTAAAAAGCAAAGGAGAAAGCTATGATTAATGATAAATTTACGATGCCAAATGAAGCGGGAAAATTAACTGATTATGATGTTATTTTAACTTTTGATTTGGAAGAAACTAATAAAAGTTATGTTATATATACTGATAATACTAAAAATGAAAAAGGTATGTTAAAACTTTATGCTTCCACTTATCTAATCAAGAATAATGTTTGGACTTTAGAGGCGATTAAAACTAAACAGGAATTACAAATAATTAAGATTGTCATGGATGCTTATTATCGCGGGCTTAAATCTAATAATTGACAAACCTTGAGGATGGTGATAAGCTAGAAAAGCACTAAAAAAGGGGGATATTATGACAATTAAAAACTTACAATTAAATGCTAAAATGCCGTCAAAAATTGCTTCCTTAGCGATTACGGGTTCTATTATGGTTACATCATTCACCGGTTGTGGTCTTGTTAAGCCAAATATTTTATCAAATCGCTTTTTAGAAAAGACACGTGTAGTTACTTTAAGTGATGGTTCTAAAGATATAGTTATTACTGAGCCAAATCCTTGTCGCACTTCCAAATATGACCATTATAACAGTATAATTTCGGGGAATTATTATGCTAATAAGGATTGTACGCATCAAGCTATAAATGGGGAAGTTAACCATCATTATGATATAGCTTCGGTGGAAAATATATATGAATATTTAACTGATGAAGAAATAAGTAAATTAGATGAACATGCATTATCGGAAACCGAAATTAAAGATATCATTGTAAGAATTTTAGAGCAACAAGCAAGCAAAATCAAATAAAAAATGATTGACATTGCTTTTAAATTATGATAGAGTAATGACCGTATTAAAAAAAGGGGGGGAAAATATATGGCAATTAAGAATTTACAAGTTAATGGTAAAATGGGACAAAAGATTGCTTCTTTAGCAATTGCTGGTTCTATTTTAGCCGCATCATTAACTGGTTGTGGTAGTTCTAAGAAAAGTTTTTTAAATAAAACTTCTTTAGAAAAAACTAGTGTAGTTACATTTTGCGATGGTTCTAAAGATTTAGTTAATACTTTAAAAAATCCATGTCGTGATTCACTAGAATACAATCATTATGTTAGTTTAATATCAGGTAATTATTATTCTGATATGGAATGTAAACATGTTCAAGTTGATGGTGAAGTTAATCACCATTATGATATTTTATCAGTCGAAAATATTACTAAATATTTAACAGATGATGAAATAACTAAAGCTATTAATGATGAATTAACTGATGAAGATGTAAAAATCATCATTGAAAGAATTACTGAACCACAAGAAGTTAAAAGTAAATAAATTTGGTAATTGAGCTAAAAATTTTATTTGACAACAGTAGGAACTTGTGCTATAGTGTAGTTACTGGTCTGACAAATACTAGAAATATATGGGGTTAAGTGATACATTAAAAAAAAGCTAATATAGCTTTTTTTTAATGTAATTTAATAATATCCATAGTATAATTAATTTATTAGGTGGATTTTATGAAGTTGGTTAAATTAAATAAAGATAATAGGATTAAAGTAGCTGATGAAACATTAATCTATATTGATCCAGATTATTTATATATTCCGGTAGTAAATCCTAATTTTAAAGTTAATGATTATGTATTTAAAGATACTTTACTAACTGATAATATATATGCTGGTATTTCTGGGTATATTAAAGAAATAAATAAAAATTATTTAGTAATTGCCAATGATTTTAAAGAAAAAAGTATTAATGTTAAAAAAGAAAAAAGAACGATAACTATTGAAACTATTTTAAAAAGATTAGCGATGTATAATAGTGATTTATATAATCTTTTTAAGAGTTTAAAGAATACTGATAATATTGTAATAAGTGGGATTAATGATGAGCCGTATGTCTATAATAATATTTATATATTAAAAGATAATATTAAAGAAATATTAAGTTTTTTAGATGAATTACATGAGTTATACCAAAGTAATAATACTTCTTTAATAATTAAGAATAATGATAGTAAGATAATCGAGGAATGTTTAAAAGAATTAGGAACTTATCCAAGTATTAAATTAACTTTAGTTGATGATTTATATTTGTTAGGAAAAAAAGAATATTTATTAAATTATTTACATATTCCTATTAATAATACTTTATATTTAACTGTGGAAGAATTAGTAACTTTAAGAAATTTAGTTAAGTATGGGTTAATTGATAATATGCAATATCTAACCATCAGTGGTGATGCTTTAAATGAGGGAATAGTTCTTAAAGTTAAAAAATACACTAAGTTAAAAGATATATTAGTAAAATATGGGGATATTACTTATAAAGATTATGTTTTAGTAACGGGAAACTTACTTGTAGGGCATACTGTTAGTCCTAGTTTAGTGATTACGGATAAAATAAAGGCAATCCATGTCATGAAGAAAAGATGTGAAAAAGAAGATTTATGTATTAATTGTGGGAAGTGTTTAAGTATTTGTCCTTTAAAAATAAATATTTTAAAAGAAAAGAAAATAAGTAATGCTTGTTATACCTGTGGGCTTTGTAGTTATATTTGTCCTTCTCATATTAATCTTTTAGCTAAAGTGAGTGATAAATCATGAAAAGTTATTTACATGCTGAGTTAGATAATAAAAAAAATTTAATAAGTTATTTTATTTTAATAGGACTATTATTTTTTTATGGAATTTATAAAAATGGTTATTTAGTTTATATAGCAAAACAAGCTTCCCTTTTTATAATATTTAAATATTTATTATTAATAGTTATTAGTTTATTAATTAATACTATTAAAGAATTAGTATTATATAAAAAAATAACTTTAAATTATAGTTATTTAGAAGTATTATTAGTTTGTGTATTTATGCCTCCGACGTTTAATTTATTTCTTTATATTATTTTATTATTAGGTTTTATTTTTTTAGCTGAGTATTTAGCCAAAAGAATAGTTATTAATAAAGTGGCTTTAATACATTTGTTATTAGTTATAGGTTTTAGTTTGCCTCAGGCTTATAGTTATCAGAATCTTGCGGAAGTTAAAAACTTATATGCTTATCAGTTTAGTGATTTTTTAGGAGGAAGAGGTGTAAGTGGCATTGCCACATCTAATATTATTTTATTAATTATAAGTTATATTTATTTAAGTTATAAGGGGGTATATAAAAAAAGTATTCCTAGTATTAGTTATTTAACTTATGGGGTTTTTATTAGTTTATTTATGTTATTAAAACAAGATTTTAATTATCAATTGTTATTATCAAGTATGACGATTGCCTCGCTTATTTGGGTGGCAAGTTTACCACAGGCTAGTCCCTTACTTAGAAAGGGGCAAATCCTTTATGCTTTGGTGGTAGGATTTTTAAGTGCCCTTTTAAATTTAATTTTCCCAATGGAAGGGGTATTTATCGCTATTTTAATAGGAAGTTTTCTTTCTAATTTAATTGATAATTATAGTCTAAAGTGCTAAAATATTAAAAAATTTGGCAAATTAAAAAGAAATTTGCCAAGTTATGGGTAATATATATAAGTAGAGGGGAAGTTTATGGCTTATATTAAAGAAGAAGAAATAAATGTAATAAGACAAAGTGCTGATATAGTAGATATAATCTCATCTTATTTAAGTGTGAGTAAAAAAGGACGAAATTTTGTCGCAGTTTGTCCATTTCATGATGATCACAGTCCCAGTTTAGTTATTTCGCAAGAAAAGCAAATCTTTAATTGTTTTACTTGTCGTACCGCCGGGAATGTTTTTCGGTTTGTCATGCTCTATGAAAATGTGGATTTTGTTACTGCGGTTAAAACTGTCGCTGAAAAAATAGGTTATCATTTAGAAATTGATGCTAGTAGTAATAAAACAAATGACTTTGAAAAAGAATTGGGTTTAATGGATTTAGCTAAAAAATATTTTGTCAATAATATTAATACAAGTATGGGAAGTGATGCTAAAGAATATTTAGCTAAAAGAGGGATTACGGAGGATATAATTAAAGAATTTGAAATTGGGCTTTCTTTACCTAATAAAGATAATTTGTACCAAATACTTGTCAATAAAAATTATAGTTTAGAAGATATCGAAAGTTTGGGCTTAGTTAATAAGTATGGCTTAAATGTTTATGATACCTTTCAAAACCGGATAATGATTCCCATCACCAATTTAAATGGGGCAGTCGTGGGCTTTACGGGGCGTATCTTTCACCAAGAGGATATGGCAAAATATTTAAATACCAAAGAAACCAAAATATTTAAAAAAGGGCATATTTTATTTAATTACCATAATGCTCTTCGGTATATTAAAGAACAAAGACAGGTTATAATAGTCGAAGGGAATATGGATGCGATAAAGGTTAGTGCCAGTGGCATTAAAAATGTCATTGCCCTCATGGGCGTAGCTTTATCTAATGAGCAAATAATGGTCTTAAAAAAACTTAGAGTGCCCATAATATTAATGCTTGATAATGATGACGCCGGGTTGGATGCGACAGTAAAACTCGGAGAACTTTTAGAAAAATCTGGTTTAGAAGTTTTGGTGGTTCGCTTAAGTGGGGCTAAAGACCCTGATGAATATATCGAAGCTTTCGGGGTTCCCGCCTTTGAAGAAGTAATTAAGCATGCTTTAAAGTTCTTAGATTTTAAACTGGAATATTTAAAACAAAATAAAAATTTGCATAATATGGAAGACTTAATAAAATACTTAAAAGAAGTACTTGAAAGTGTTAAAGATAAAGATGACTTGACAAAAGAGGTTATTATAACTAAAATAAGTAAAGATTATGAGGTTGATGCAAGTGTTTTAAGAAAAGCATTAGGAAAAGAAAATAATAGTTCCAGCCATTTACCTCCGGTTGAGGTTCAAGCTCCTCAGAAGAAAAGCCGGTATAGTTTGGCAACGGATAAAATATTGTTTGGGATGATGGATAATCCCGCATATATTAGTATCTATAAAAATCGTTTGGGGTATTTTAAAGAAAAAATAGAACGAATGTTAGCAAGTGAAATTGTTTATTATAATAATGAACATGGTTCAATAAATGTTGCTGATTTTACGAATTTTATTCGGGATAGTAAAGAACTTTATGAAAAAGTTAATTTCTTAGTTAGTAGTAATATTGAAAGGGGTATTACGGAAGAAGAGTTTAATAATTGTATAGATATAGTTTTAGATGAATATTTAAAAAGTGAAATAAGAGAAATAAAAGAAAAGATAAAAAATGAGTTAGATGTTAATAAAAAAATCGCTTTAATAGCGAAATTAACAGAATTAAAAAAAGGAAGTGTGGAGAATGAAGGAAATTAAAACATTAGATGAAAGAACAAGTAATCTAGTAAAATTAGGAAAGGAAAAAGGGTATATTACCTTTGAACAGTTAGCTGATGAATTAAAAGGTTTAGATATTGATAATGATGCCTTAGATAATCTTTATAATGTTTTGGTGGAAAATAAGATTGATGTGGTAGCTGAGGCTGATGTGGAAGATGATGGGACTGGCGGAAGTAACATTAAAATTCATGAAGCACCGATTATTTTAGCTGATGAAGAAATTACCAAAGATGTCAATATTAATGACCCTGTCCGGATGTATTTAAAAGAAATTGGGCGGATTTCATTACTTTCCAATGAAGAAGAAATGGCAATTAGTAAAAGAGTGGCTGCAGGAGATGAAGAAGCTAAAAGAATTTTAGCAGAATCTAATTTACGGTTAGTTGTTAGTATTGCAAAAAGATATGTTGGTCGGGGGTTATTATTCCTTGATTTAATTCAAGAAGGAAATATTGGGTTAATGAAAGCAGTTGATAAATTTGACTATGATAAAGGATATAAATTTTCAACTTATGCAACTTGGTGGATTAGACAAGCTATTACCAGAGCCTTAGCTGACCAAGCAAGAACTATTCGGGTTCCGGTGCATATGGTGGAAACTATTAATAAAATGTCTAGAATCCAAAGACAATTAACTTTGGAACTCAATCGGGAACCAACGGATGAAGAAATTGCCAAGAAAATGGGGATTGGGGTTGAAAAGGTTCGGGAAGTATTAAAGATTAGTCAAGAACCAGTATCTTTAGAAACGCCAATTGGTGAAGAAGAAGACTCCCATTTAGGGGATTTCCTTAAAGATGAGGGTAGTTTGTCCCCTGAAGAATATACGGAAAACGAAATCTTGAAGGAAGAAATTAAAGAAGTTTTAATGTCTTTGCAAGCTCGGGAACAAGAAGTTTTAGAGTTACGGTTTGGTTTAATTGATGGTACTTGCCATACTTTAGAAGAAGTGGGGCGGAAGTTTAATGTTACTAGGGAACGGATTAGACAAATTGAAGCCAAAGCCTTACGGAAACTAAGACATCCCTCACGGGCCAAAAAGCTAAGAGATTTCTTAGAGGACTAATGTTATCACCAAGATTACAGGCTATTGCCACACTCGTTCCTAAGGATAGTACTTTAGTTGATGTGGGAACAGACCATGCTTATTTGCCAATTTATTTAGTGGAAAATTCTTTAGTAAAAAAAGCCTATGCCACGGATATATCACCTCAAGTAATTAAGTTTACGAAAGAAAATATTGCTAATCATCATTTAAGTAATCAGATTAAAGTTTATGTAGCTGATGGCTTAAAAGATTTAGACTTTACTTATGATACGGTTGTTTTAGCCGGCATGGGTTTTTTTACTATTCAAAGGATATTAAAGGAGAGTTTAACTCTTCCCTCCACTTTAATTATTGAATGTCAAAGTAAACTAGCTGAACTTCGGTTATTTATGCATAATTTAGGTTATAAAATTGCCGAAGAAGTCGTCATTTGGGATAAATTTTATTATGCGATTATTAAATATCAAAAGGGGAAGGAAACTTTAACCGAGGCTCAAATCTTATTTGGTAAAAGTAATAATATTCTTTATTTTGAAGATTTAAAAAAGAAATATTTAAAAATATATACCCAATCTAAACAGGCTAAATATCAAAAGTATCTTTTATTATTAGATGAGATTATTGAAAAAAAATCGGTTGCGAAGTAGGACTATTAGAATTATTAATAGTCTTTTTTGGGGCTTCTAATTTCGGAAGTTCTTTTTTTGGTGGGGTAGAAGTCGCCGGCATATTTTTAAATTCTTTTAGGGCACTCATTAATTTGCGAGCATTGCCAATCATGGGTTTAGCTTGTTCGTAAATGGGAATTACTTGGTTAGCTATGGAAAGCCCTCGGGAGATGCCACTTAAAACTTTGCCTAAAGTAAGCCCACGGGCGACAACATTGGTTCCAAACATCTAAATCACCTATTAAATTATATGTTAAAAAATTTTTTATGTTCCTTTAATTCGACAATTTTTACTTTTAAAAAATGGTATAACATAATTGGTGATAATATGAAGCTTTATGTAAAACTTATTATAGGAGCAGTTATTTTAGGTAGTTGTATGGCAATTCTTTTTTATAAAGATATTAAACAAGATGTTTTAGCTTTAACTAAAGATGAGGAAGAAGTAAGTCTTATTCAAGTGGGAGCCTTTAAATCTTATGAAAATGCTTTAAAATACCAAAGTCGTTTTCCTAATTCGGTTATTTATCAAGACCAAAATTTAGCTCGGGTTATTTTGTGTGCCACAGCGATAAATCAAGAAAAATTAGCTTTAAAATATCAAAATGCCAATATTGCTTATTATTTAAAGAAAGTAATTATTAATAAAGATATATATGAAGAAATAAGAAAGTATGATGAAGTTATTAAAGAAACAGTGAAAGACGAAGTAATTGATGAAGCTTGTCTTAAAGTTAGTGAATTATTTTTAAATAGTAAGACATAATAAAAATATGAAAAGAAAATATCAAGAATATTGGATTTTAATGGTTGTTTTTTTAATTTTTATCTTTCAAAATAGTATTGATAAAATATTCTTTAAATACCCAAAAATAGATGGCAATATTATTGCGAAACATATTAATCAAAATTTAGAAGAGGAAAATGAAGCCTTAAAAGAGATGGTGAAATTTAAGATGAGTTTAACAGGAGAATATATAGTTACCAAATTAAAAGGGCGAGATATTTATGATTTCACGGATACATTTACCATCTATGGAGGTAAAGATGAAAATATAGCCGTGGGTGATGCAGTTTATAATAACGAGGGTTTAATTGGGACTATTAGTAAAGTAAATAAAAATAGTGCCACAGTGAAATTAATTACTAATAAACTTAGTAATATCTCGGTTAAAATAAATGATACCTATGGAATTTTAAAATATAGTAAAGGGAAATTAGTGGTCAGTAATGTCACAAGTAATATGGAGATAAAACCTGGGGATTTAGTTTATACCTCAGGGCTTGCCACCATTCCTGGTAACATCTATATTGGGAGTGTTTTAAAAAGTGAAGTTAATTCTTTGGGGATTGAACAAATAATTGAAGTTAAACCAGCAGTTGACTTTAATGATATTTATTATGTGGTGGTGGAAAAAAATGCTTTATCTAATTCTTGATTTGTTAATTTATAATTATACTAATTATAAACCTTTTTTCTTATGGCAAAACTTATTTGACCATGGACTTATTTATAATTTATCTATTGCTTTTTTAATTGATTTTGTTATCTTAAAAACCTATTATTTAAATATAATATTTGTTTT
Organism: uncultured Bacilli bacterium; assembly: GCA_947589675.1. Lineage (GTDB taxonomy): Bacteria > Bacillota_I > Bacilli_A > RF39 > UBA660 > Onthocola_B. The sequence goes on from CANQCI010000005.1 coordinate 32,748, forward strand.
AATAACTTATCATCTTATTAAATATCTATTTAAAAATAAACCTAAACATTTAATAACTTATTATTTAGTCATGATAAGTGTTTGTTTAAGTTATTATTTAATTACTAATTTATTATATAGTCATATTATATTTAAAAATTTAATTAATGTTGTCATAATAAATAGTATTTTTTATTTAATATGTTCTATAAAAACTCTTAAAAACATAAAATTAATTAGGTGAAGAGGCGTGGATGAATATGTTCTAGCTTTTAAGAAGAAAAAAAGAGGGGGTTATCAAGTAACCCAAAATAATAATTCTTCTTCTAGTTATTTGAAAAAGTTTATTACCCGTTTTTTACTGGCAATAATATTTTTTTTAGTTAGTATAATTTATACGAATTTAAGTGATAAAAATTTATTATTATATAAAGAATATGTTTTAGAAGAATCTCTTCCTTTTACGAAAATAAAAACTTGGTATGAAGATTTATTCGGGGAAGTACTTCCGAAGAATGAACCCACGCAAGCCGTTTTTAATGGGAAGTTACTTTATAAAGATATTACCCCTTATGGGGAGGGGGAAAAACTAACGGTTACCAGTAATACGTTAATTAATAATTTAACCTCGGGGATTGTGGTTTTTATTGGCGAAAAAGATAATTATGGGCATACCGTAATTGTTCAAGGGGTCGATGGCACGGACATTTGGTATGGTAACTTAACCAATGTCTCGATTAATCTCTATGATTATTTAGAAAAAGATACCGTGATTGGGGAAGTAAATGGGGAAGATTTATATTTAGTTATTAAGAAAAATAATGAAACAATTAAATATGAAGATTATCAAAATCAATAATTTTACTTACTTTTTTTTAATTATTGCTTTTTTATGTGGTTATATAAAAATAGCTTTAATTATTTTATTTATAGTGCTTTTTCATGAATTAGGTCATGTTTTTTTTATTAAGTTATTTAAGTATAAAATAAAAGATATTACGATATATCCCTTCGGGGGAATTACCCATATTGATAAAAAAATAAATACCCCTTTAAACCAAGAATTATTAATAGCTCTTGGGGGTATCCTATTTCAAATAATTCTTTATTTAATCCCCTTAAATGGTTTAACTAAAAGTTACTTTATAAAATATAATACCAGTATTTTATTATTTAATTTATTACCAATTATTCCTTTAGATGGATCTATTATTTTAAATACCTTATTAAATAAAATCTTTTCTTTTGTTAAAAGTTATTATCTTTATTTAATTATTTCCATAATTAGTATTGGAGGTTATTTATATTTTAATTATACATATTCTTTAAATAATTATTTTATAATAAGTTTATTTATTATTAAAACTTATGAAGCTTATAAAAACTATCAATATATTTATTATCGGTTCTTATTAGAAAGATATTTATATGATTATCATTTTAAATATCTGTCAACTAAAAAGGGAAGTTTAAAGATTTTAAAAAGAGATACTTATCAATATTTTAAAGAAGATCATAATATTATTAGCGAAAAGAAAAAGTTAAATAATTATTTTAAACATTAAAGAATGATTGACCCCTGGTTATAATTTTGGTATATTTTAAATGTGATAGTAATGAAAGAAAAGAGTAATGTGCTAGCCATTGTCGTGGCTCTCGGGGTTGGTTTATTAATTGGTTTAGGGATATTTTTGGCTTATGATAAGTTCTTTAATGAGCCAAAGAATAATGTATCTTCTAATACTCCTAATTATAATCAAAATGATATGGAAGAAAATCCGGTTGATTCATCTGATAACGAAAGTAATGATGATGAAGAAGTAAATCTTATAACTATTAATTTAGGTAAAGAATTATTTAATAAAACTTTAGTAGCAACAGTTGATGAATTATATCCTTTGTATAATATGATGGATAAAACAATTATTAGTTATGATGATTTAGCCAAAGATTTAAATAATATTTCGGTAGCCTTATTAAGTATTCCTGAGGAAAAATGGAAAATAAATTATGATTATGATTATAGTAGTGCTAGTGATAGTGAACAAGCAAGTGAAAGTAATTATGAAAGTAAAGTAAAAAAAGATATTTTGGAAAATTATTTTTATGAATTATTTGGTTATGATAAAAATATAAGTTATAAAAATATTATGTATAAAGGTTTAAATAATTGTTCTTTAAGTAATAACTATATTTATTGTTATCCTATCGAGGGTGGTGGTGATGTTAGTTATGAAAGTGAATTTGCATTTAATAATGCTAAATTAGAACAAGGTAATTTAATTGTTACCGCTTATCGATTAGGATATAATCCTGATATGGATAGTGTTGATATAAATACTTTTAATAATGATTTACAAAAATTAGAATATGGTTATAATTTACAAAGTCAAACGGAAAATGAATTAAAGAATAAATATAATGATGATTTACAAAAATTTGAATTAACGTTTAAAAAAGATAGTAAAGATAATTATTATTGGTATCAAACTAAGAAACTATTTTAATTAGTTTTTTAGTTTTTTTATTTGACAAAAGAGAAAAAATAACTAAAATATAGATAAAGGTGGTAGTAATGGAAGAAGAAAAAAAGAATGCTTTAATGATTTTGCTGAATACTTTGGGGTTGGAATTAGACTTAGATAATCAAACTTATAATGGCATATATATTATTAATAAATTCCAAGAAAAGGTAGGTTATTACCTATATTTTAATAATGGTTTTTATGCTTTTACGGATAAAGGTTTATTAAAAGGAACAATTGAGGGAAGTAGTGTTAATTATAAAGTAGATTCTCTTAATATTCGTTTTAACTTAAAAGATATTATTGGTAATATGAATTTTACGATTGATAAAGATGTAGAAGAAGTAGCTTATGAAACATGTTTACAAAAAGATAATAATGATAAACAATATATTATGGGGTTTAAAAATTGTTTTTATAAAAAATTATATCCTATGGAAATGAATCAAGGAAATTCTTTTAACCTAAGAGAAATTGAAGATAATAAAATTACAACAACTTTATTTTTAGACCCTTTAGGGTATATGGATTTAAATCATTTAATTGATTATAAAAGTAAAAAAAGAAATATTGGTTTAACCACTTATAAATATCCTAATAATAAAATATATTTTGATATGGGAAATGTTAAATTTAGTCATGTTATAGATGATGATTTAGTGAAATTAGAAGTTAATAGTTTACCTAAGTTATTTCAAGATATTAATGAAGATATTAATATAGCTTTTAAAGAATTTGATGAAGAGTGGTGTCAAAGATTAATATATATCTTTATGAAGGGTTATAATAAAGAAGAATTAAATTTACTTTTTAAAGATAATTGGCAAGAAATGACATTCCAAAATGGGGCTGAAAATATCGATGATATTTATTTTCATAATAAAAAGCGGGGTTTAGGTCAAGAATAATTTGACAAGGCTTAGTAATTTTGGTAAAATGAAGTCGTTTATTTAAGTAAATTGCTTAAAAAACCGCTCTGAGGAGGTTAGAAAACTTCGGTTACCTTAATGGCGCGACTCTAGAAAGAAGGAGGTATGAAATGAAAGCAATAATTGAAACAGGTGGAAAACAATATTATGTTACGGAAAAAGACCAAATTTATGTCGAAAAAATTAATGCAGAAGTTGGTAGTGAAGTAACAATTGATAAAGTTTTATTTGTTGATGGAAAATTAGGGATGCCTTATGTTCCAGGGGCAAGTGTTGTTTGTAAGGTTATCAAACATGGCAAAAATAAAAAAATAAAAGTATTTAAGTATCGCCCTAAGAAAAAATATCGTAAAACTCAAGGTCATAGACAACCATATACATGCTTAGAAATTAAGAAAATTAATGGTTAATTATGATTAAAATTATAGTTAAAGATAATTTAATTCAAATTAAAGGGCATGCTAATTATGCTACTTATGGGGAAGATATATTATGTGCTTCGGTTTCTAGTATAGTTTATACAACTGTTAATGGGATTATGAATCTTGATAAAAAGGCTATTTCTTTTATTGATGAAAAAGAGATGGAAATAAAAATATTACAAGAAAACCAAGTTGTTAAGATATTAATTAATAATATGCTAGAATTACTAGAAGATTTAACGAAACAATATCCCCGAAATATAAAAATAATAAAAGGAGAGTAAGACATATGTTATATATAAAATTAAACATCCAACGTTTTGCCCACGTTAAAGCTCAAGGTTCCACTCGAAATGGTCGTGACTCAGCGGGACGTCGGCTTGGAGCAAAATTATCTGATGGACAGTTTGCTAAAGCTGGTTCAATAATATATCGTCAAAGAGGAACAAAAATTTATCCAGGAACTAATGTAGGAATGGGTAAAGATAATACTTTATTTTGTAAGATTGATGGTTATGTTAAATATGAAAGAACTGGTAAGAATCGCAAAAAAGTTAGTGTTTATGAAACAAAATAGGGAAATGTTAGAGTTTATTTAACATTTTCTTTTTTATTTAAAGATATTCATATAAAAAATAGAGTTTATTAACCCTATTTTTTATATGATATTTGTTTATATTAATTCTTTTTTATTATTTGTGAATAACCCAATAGCCAGATTTATTAGACCCTATTCTTTGAATATAACCATTGTCTTTAAGAATTTTTAAATTATTTGTAATGCTGGTTCTTGATATATTTAATTTATCGATTAATTCAGTCTGGGTTATATCTTTTTTCTCCTTTATTAAGGATATTATTTGGGTTTGGATTTCATTAAGAATGCTATTAGAACTTGGTATATTTTCTAATAAATTGTTATAATTTTTATATTTAAAATTAACCTTTATAAAATTTGGTGTAAATTCGTAAACACTTTCATCATAAGATTTTAATATTCTTATTATTCCAGTTCCTAGTTGTTCAACTAGATCTAAATCTTTAAATACCCGCATCAATTCTGGATTTACAGGAAAAGAATAGCCTTTTAAAAATTCTTCTTTAGTAACATTTGAAGGTAGTCCACCTGTTGATGTTATGGAAATATGGTCATTAAATATTTCAAACTTTGGAGGATTTTCTGTTTGCCAAAGGTTATGGACCAAAGAATTAACGATAGCTTCTCTTACAGCTGTCTTATCAAACATTTTTAATTCTTTTCTTTCAGCATCTCCAGTTATTTTAGAAAATGTTTTGTTAATTATTTCGAATTTATCAATAACTTTTTTAGTAGCTTTAACTAATGAACAATAGCCGTATTCTTCGTTTTCAACTAAGTCATAAGCGTCATCGCCAGAATATGTGGCAACTTTAATTGAAATATTATTGTTATCTGATAAAAGGTAAGCAATATAATTATATTTACCATCTTCCATTATTAAATTTAGTTGTTTTAAGAAGTTATCATTTATTGGATATTTCATTTCTTCATAATATATTTTTAATTGGCTAAAGGTCAAATCTTGTTTCGGCGATATAATATTTCTTAATGAGTTTCTAGTTCTTCTAGAAAATAAATTGGTTATTTTTTCTTCACTCATTTTTTCGATGGAATTGCCAGTTCTTATGAAACACCCCTCAGGGGTCATGCCCTTTGATTTTAAATAGTAAGGAGTTTCCGCCCCACCAGCAATAGAGATATGAATAATATTTTTGTCTTCATATTTTTCAATAAAAATATCAAATAAACCTAAAGCAGTTGGTAAAATATTATTTTTAATTCTATCTTTAATTTCCAGTTGTATTTTATCAATATTATCCTTTATTCCAACGATTGATAAATCATCTTTTACTCCAATATATAAATTACCACCTCCAGAATTAAGAAAACCAATAACTTCTTTTTCCAGTTTATCATTTAGTATTTCTTTTAGTTCTGTTCTTGAGTCTTCTTGCTTTTCAAACATATAAGTATCAGCTCCTATCCAGTTGTATTATACTATAATCTTTTAGTTATATGCAATTAATAAAACATAATATAATCATAATTTTATATAGTTAATTAATAAAAAAGTGGACAATAAAGTGGACAATAAAGTGGACAATAAAATGGACAATAAATTTCCTTAAAATATCGGTATTTTTTGGCGTTTTTAAGAAACTTTAAACTAAAAAAGTGGACAATAAAGTGGACAATAAAATGGACAATAAATTTCCTTAAAATATCGGTATTTTTTGGCATTTTTAAGAAACTTTAAACTAAAAAAGTGGACAATAAAGTGGACAATAAAGTGGACAATAAAATTGAGGATTTAAAAAAAGGATTGTCAAATTTATTTAACAGTCCTTTTTAGCCTAAAGTTACATCAAGTACCATCATTATAATAAAACCAAAAATGGTAAATAAAGCCATGAGATCTTTTCGTTTATTGCTTTGACTTTCCGGAATTAACTCTTGTACGACAACATAAATCATAGCTCCCGCAGCAAAACTTAGTAAGATAGGGAGTAAAAAACGAATTTTCATAACCAGAAGGGCTCCGATTAAAGCTGAGATAGGTTCGACAATGCCTGTTAAGTTGCCAATTAAAAAGGCTTTTCCTCGGCTCATGCCCTCCCGCCTTAAGGGAAGTGATACCGCAGAACCTTCTGGAAAATTTTGAATACCAATACCTAAAGCAATCATTAAAGCTGAGGTTAAGGTAGCACCACTTAAACCATATTTTAGTGAACCAAAGGCAACACCAATTGCCATGCCCTCAGGGATATTGTGTAAAGTAATGGAAGTAATTAATAAAATAGACCGTTTATTTTTAAATTTATCTTCTTGATGACTAAAGAATTTATCACCTAAAAATAGTAAAATTCCGCCCGCAATTATTCCTAGAGATACTATAAGCCATGGAATTAATTTTAACTCAGTAGCCATTTCTAAAGCTGGGGAAAGTAGCGACCAAAATGTTGCCGCCAGCATTACACCCGCAGATAAACCGAGCATGCCATCCATAAGATTTTTATTAACTTTTTTAAAAAGAAAAACAACACTAGCACCTAAAGCGGTGATAAGCCAAGTCATAATTCCGGCTAAAAAAGCTTGATAGGGATAAGCTAAATTGCGAAAAAATTCTCCCATAATTTATCCTAATTCTCCTTTCTAGGTAATGTATGATTGTATGCCTTGAAAGGTGAATTTTCCTTTACTTTTTCTTTCAGAACCTTTATAATAATTTTAGTTTCGGGAGGTGTTTTACATGCGATATGAAATTCCAGTTATGCTTCTCAAACGTTTAGTTATTTTACCAAATCAAGAAATTAAAATAGATCTTAATAACTCTATTAGTAAACAAGTTATTAAAGAAGCTAGCTTAAAAAGTGATGGAAAATTATTAGTTGTAGCTCCCATGGATACTTTAGAAGAAGAACCAAGTATTGAGGATTTACCTAAAGTAGGGGTAGTGGCAAAAATTAAAAATAAAATTGCTATTTCAGAAGATAGTGTGAGGCTTACCTTAAGAGGTCTTTATCGGGTGGCGGTAAAAAGGTATTATTTTTCGAAACAAGATAATAATATTTTAAATAGTGAAATTTTTAAAATAGATTTACCGAAATATAATCCGAATGAAGAAATAGCTGTTAGAAGAAAATTAATTGAATTATTAGAAAAATATATTGCCTCATCAAGTGATGTATCTAATAGTATTATTAGTAGTGTTAAAGAAGTTAAAGATTTAAATACTATGACCGATATTATAACTTCTTTTTTACCTTTTAATATTGAAAAAAAGTTAGAATATATGCAAAATATTAATCCTTTAAATAGAGCTATTTCTTTAATAAATGATATTAAAGGGGAAATTGAGTTTAATGAAATAGATAATGCTTTAGATGACCGAGTTCATGATGAAATAATTGAAAATCAAAAAGAATTTTTGTTAAAAGAAAAATTAAAGGCAATTAAAAATGAACTTGGGGAAACATCTTTACAAGAAGAAGATGCGAAAAATTTTCGGGAGCTTTTAGATAAATTAAAAATAAATAAAGAAATTAAAGAAAAACTAAGTCATGAAATAGATAAGTATGAATTAATGAATTATTCTTCGCCCGAGTTAAGTGTTTTAAGAAATTATTTAGATTGGACTTTAAATTTACCGTGGAATAAGCTTAGTAAAGAAGAAAATAATTTTAATTTAGTGCAAGTTAAATTAGATGAAACTCATTATGGGTTACAAGAAATTAAAGAAAGAATTATTGAATATATTGCGGTTAAGAATTTAAATCCAAAGATTAAGAGTCCTATCCTTTGCTTGGTGGGCCCACCAGGGGTAGGGAAAACCTCCATTGCAATGTCGATTGCCAGTGCTTTAAATCGTAAATTTTATAAAATAAGTGTCGGAGGGTTAAATGACTCGACAGAACTTATTGGGACGAGGCGAACTTATTTAGCCGCTTCCCCAGGAAGAATAATCCAAGGTTTAAAAAAATGTGGGACAAGAAATCCGTTAATTTTAATTGATGAAATAGATAAAATGGTTAAAGACTATAAGGGAGATCCGGCGGCAACTTTATTGGAAATATTAGATCCAGTGCAAAATCAATTATTTACGGATAATTATATTGAAGAACCATTTAATTTAAGTAATGTTTTATTTATTTTAACTGCGAATAATATTCAAGATATACCTTTAGCTTTACTTGATAGAGTGGAAGTAATTGAGTTAAATAGTTATACTATTTTTGAAAAGAAAGATATAGCTCGGAAATATTTATTACCCCAAATATATAGGGAACATTTAGTAAATGCAGAAAATAATATCAAGATAAGTGATGAAGTATTATATTATTTAATTAATTCATATACTGATGAATCAGGTGTAAGAGATTTAGAAAGAGTTTTAACTTCTTTAGTGCGAAAATTAATAATTAATAATATTAAAACCGTTAATAATGAAAAAATAAGTAAACTTTTGGGAAGTCCTAAATATAATTTAAATGAAGAAGTAATTTTTGATACACCGGGGGTAGCTAATATTCTGGCTATAAAAAATGCCGGAGGAATAGTTACTAAAGTAGAGTTAGTTAAATATAAAGGAACGGGGCAAATAATTACGACGGGGATGCTTGAAAAAGTAATGGAAGAAAGCATAAAAGTAGCTGTTAGTTATGTGAAAAATAAATATAATCATTTACTTAATAATATTGATTTACATTTTCATTTTTTAAGTGCCTCCATTCCTAAAGATGGGCCTAGTGCTGGGGTTAGTATTACGAGTGCCTTAATTAGTTTGCTAGAAAAAAAGCAAATTCCTGAGGATGTCGCCTTTACTGGGGAAATTTCTTTAAATGGGAATATTTTAAAAATAGGTAAATTAAAAGAAAAAATAATTGGGGCATATAATAAAGGTATAAAAGTAGTTTATATACCTAGAAGTAATGTTGATGATTTAAAAAGTATACCAAAAATAATATTAGAAAATATGACAATTATAATGGTTACTAATTATCAACAAATCTATCTTGATTTATTTAAATAAATATAAATTAAAAAGGAGAGATGACATGGATACTTTAGATGTTTATGAAAATATTAATATTACAAAAGTTTATAATCGGATTAATAAACCCATAAATAATGTTTCAATTGATACGAGAAAAATAAAAGAGGGAGATATTTATCTTGGGATTAAGGGCGAAAAAATTGATGGGAATGAATTATATAAAGATGCTTTTTTAAAGGGAGCTAGTTTAGCTATTTTAGAGCATGTTAATTATACCCAAGAATTAGAAGAGTATTTAAAGGCTAATGATTTAAGTATTGTGGTAGTGCCTGATTCTATTAAAGCTTTAGGTGAGTTAGCTAAATTTAAGAGAAAGTTATTTAAAAAGCCAGTTGTAGCCATAACTGGAAGTGCGGGTAAAACTAGTACTAAAGATATGGTATATAGTGTGGTTAATGAAAAATATAATGCTCATAAAACCATTGGTAATCAAAATAATCATATTGGGTTACCCCTTAGTATTTTATCTTTAGATGAAAAGACCGAAGTATTAGTTTTAGAAATGGGCATGAACCATTTAGGTGAAATTGCTTACTTATCAGATATTGCTAAGCCAGATATTGCTATCATTACGAATGTTGGTACCGCCCATATTGGTAATCTTGGAAGTAGAGAAAATATTTTAAAAGCCAAATTAGAAATATTAACTGGTTTAAAAGAAAATGGTAAAATTATTATAAATAATGATAATGATTTATTACATAATTGGTATTTAGAAAATAAATCTTTATATGATATTACAACCATTGGTATTAATAATGAATCAACTTATATGGCTAAAGATATATGGGAAAATGAATTAGATAGTACTTTTAAATTAAATGATGAAGTAATTGAAGTCCCAGTGGGTGGAGAACATTTCATCTATAATTCTTTGGTGGCAATTGCCGTTGGTAAGATGCTTGATGTTGCTATGCCCGATATTAAAAGGGGGATTAAAGATTTTGAATTAAGTCAAAACCGGATGCATATTATTGAAAATAAAGAAACAAATATTACCATTATTGATGATTCTTATAATGCTAATTTTGATTCTATTAGTTATGCTTTAAAATATTTAGCTAATTTTCCAGGACGCCGGATTGCCGTCTTAGGCACAATGCTAGAATTAGGTGATTATAGTAAAACTTTGCATCTAAATTTAGGTGATGTTGTTTATAATGAAGATGTTGATGTTTTAATTACGGTTGGTGATTATACTAACCTAATTAATGAACGAGCTATTAGCTTAGGCTTTAAAAAAGAGGCTAGTTTTCATTTTGCCACTAATGAAGAAGCTATTGCTTTAATTAATAAAATTAAAACTAGTAATGATATTATTTTAGTTAAAGCAAGTTGTTCAATGCATTTTAAAGATATTGTGGAAAAAATAAGTTAAAGACATTTTTCGGTAAAGGGAGGCATATAATTTCTTAGGAGGAAATTTTATGAATTGTATAATACCATTTACCAAAGATATTAAGTTTAATACGAATATTAGTGAAATACTAAGTATTTCTTTAGAGCATGATTATACGCTAAATCCTGAGGAAATACTTGGTAACTTTTTAATTACGGGGGAATATAAAACCCATGAAGTGAGTGTTAATAAAGAAAAGTTTGAATATTCACTACCTTTTTCGGTATCGTTAATGTCCCGGATTAAAGAAGATACTTTAGATTTTAATATTGAAGATTTTACTTATGAAGTAATTGATAATAATACTTTAAGAGTTAATATTGAATATTCGATTAAAGCTTTAGAGGAAGAAAAGAAAGAAGAAATAAAATTAACAAGGGAAGATACTCTTGATATTGACGATTTAATAGCGGATAATATCCAAAGTTTAAATTTACCAAAAGAAGATGTTATCCCCGAAGTAATAAAAGAAGAAGTCCCAGTAGTAGAGGAAGATAAAAAAGAAGTTATTGAAGTCGAAGCTAAAGAAGAATTAAATAAAGAAGAACAAGATACTATTTTAAATAGTATTAATAGTGATGATAATGAATTTGTAACTTATCATATTCATGTTTTAAAAGAAAATGAAACAATTGAAACAGTTTGTACTAAGTATGCAACGAGTACCTCTTTAATTGGGGAATATAACGATCTTAGTAACTTAACTATTGGGGATAAAATTATTATTCCTGATATAGATGAATAGAAGCTTAGAAGTACTTAAGAATATTTATAAACCATATCGTTATACTATTAAAGGGAAAGCAACGGTGTTAGAAACAACCTCGGGAGAGTTTGTTATTAAACCAAAAGATAAAGATTTAAACGACTTATATAATTATTTATTAAGTCGTAATTTTAATAATTTCCCTAATTTAATTGACTCTTCAAGGAAAGATGTTAATGTCTTTGAATATGTTGAAGATATTAAAATGCCATTAGAACAAAAATGTGATGATTTAATTGAATTAATTGCTTCTTTACATAATCGAACTAGTTATTATAAAGAAGTAAGTGAAGATACATTTAAAGCTATCTATGAAGATATATATGCTAATATTATTTATTTAAAAAATTATTATAGTTCTTTATATGATTTAGGTTTTAAAGAAGTATATCCCTCACCATCAACTTATTTATTTATGCGTAATTATTCGAAAGTTGCCGCCTCGATTGATTTTTGTGAAACAGAATTAGAGGCTTGGTATGAGCTTGTTAAAAATGAAACAAAAACAAGGGTAGCTATGCTTCATAATAACTTAGAGTTAGATCATTTTATTAAAGCTGATCGGGAGATCCTCATAAGTTGGGATCATTATAAAATAGATACACCAGTTTTAGATTTAGTTAATTTATATAAAAAAGAATATTTAAAAATGAACTTTGAAGTAATTCTTGCGAAATATTTATCTTTATATCCTTTGTTAGAATCAGAACAAAAATTACTTTTTATATTAATTGCTTTACCACCTAGAATGGAAGAAAAGAGTAGTGAGTTTTTGAAGTGTGAAGAAATCGAAAAAATGTTAGATTATGTTTTTAAAACAGAAAACTTACTAAGGCCATATTATACGCATGATGAAGAAGAAAAATAAAAATATTTCTAAAAGTAAAACAAATATATTCCATCTAAAAGGTAATATTAATGTAATAAGAGCTTGATAAAATATAAGTATTCCTAGAATAAATAAAATAATAACGGTAAAACCATTACCACGTTTCATTGGTTTCATTTAATCACCTAGTATAATATATTATTTTTTATTCTAAAGGTTGAATTTGATATAAATAAAAAAAGATGTATAATACAATTATTACTAATTTTAGATATTGAATTATTATAAAAAATTAGTATATAATATTATTGAACAGAAATTGTTTCTCTCTGTTCTAAAATTTATGAGACTAAAAAGAGATATCTATTTTGTTGTTAGATGCTCGTTAGTCCAATTGTTTTTTGGCTTGGAGCACCTTATCTAAGAAGACATGGTGCTCATTTTTTAATGTCTTGGTTGATTTTGTAATAAATACAAAATGATTACTAGAATAACTAAGTATTCCATAAATCCACACAATCATAGGACATCACACCTCGCTTTCCGTTAAAAAATTAAATTGGACTAGCGAGGAAAGCACCAACAACAATAGATATCTCTAAATAGTATTATAATATGAAACAATTTAAAAATCATTAAAAAATTAACAATAAAAACATATTTTTTAAAAAATTAAAATTTAAAATAGGTACGACACTTATGCTTATATTGTCGCCCAAAGGGGAACTGGGGAAGTGCTGAGATTGGTGTTGTTGCCGGCACCATGTACTCTTAACTTTTAATAATGATGATGGTGATATAATAATTGTTGAAACGGCTACTGTTAAAGCTCAATTAGTTCCTAATAATAACACAAATAAAGCTCATGAAAAATATAGCATCTTTTTAGTAATTAAAAACAATGTTTTAGACAATTGATGCTTAAAGATGAACCAGAAGAAAAAACATAGCAAATCGAAGTAGATTTAATTATTTTAGTTCAAGATCAAAATAAAAATACAGGTAATACTTTTGCGGGAAGTATTTATATAACAAGTGAAAGTGATAACAAATTAAATGAAATAATTACTTTTGAAACTCCAGAAGATGCAGAGCATCCCTTCCGGATTGTTGTATAGAAAATCAACCATAGCTGGTTGATTTTTTCCTGTCTTTTTGCTATTATTTTAATAGATAAATAATAAGGTAGGTTCCTAGTTTATGAAAGAAAAAAATAATTCTTTAACAAAGCATTTCCTTATAATTGGTTTAGTGTTGTTTTTATTAACAACATCTCTTTCTTATGCCTATTTTGCTAATTACTATGGACCCGCAGCAAGTGCTGATATTAATATAAATATAACGGATATGGACGAATTATATTTAACCGTTAGTAATGATTTAAATTTACATTTAACCCAATTTAATTTACAGGAAGCGGGAGGAAACTTAACTGATAGTGCGACGGCAACCGCAAGTTTCAAGGGAAGCAAGGGTAATTCTAAGATTATGCCAATGTTCTTAGATCCTAATGAAGAAAGAAAAAATTATTATGTGTATTTTAATATTCAAAAAAATACTTATATTTATACCCAAGATGAAAATACACCTGAAATAATTTTAACAATTACGAAACCAGATGGGGAAGTTTTAAAAGAAGTTGAAGGGTTAAAATATGTAACCTATAATAATATCGAAGGTTTTGATATTACGACTAAACAAGGACTTTATACTATTGCTAAACTTTATAATATTAAATCTAGTGGGAAAAATACTATTCAAAATTGGGATTTTAAAGTTACTTTTGTTAATTTAGAAACTAATCAAAAAGAAAATGCGGGAAAAGAATTAGATGCGAAAATAATTATTCAAGATCAAGAATATACAGATAATAATTTGGCTAGTAAAATTATTACCACGGGGATAAATGATAATAGTTTAGTAAAAGATGATTTAAATAATTATTATTTTATCGGGGATAATCCCAATAATTATATTTGTTTAAGTAATGATTGTAATGATGATTTATACCAAATAATAGGTATATTTAATGAAACAGGTAATTATCAAGTTAAATTAATTAAAGTAAATGATATGGATTTATCTTTTATGGAAGTTAAAAATTATTTTAATGAAGAATATTTAAGTAATAATCCTGAATATCTTAATTATGTGGTTATTCATAGTTGGGATTATAGTAGTATTCCTTATGAATATCTAAATAATCTTGACCAAATAAATGATTTTAATAATGTTAGTTTGATTGGTGCCTTTGGAGGTTTAATTAGTCTAAGTGATTATTTAAATTTAAAAAACTATAATGCTACTTGGTTAAATTTACAAAATAATTGGTTAATAAATGGGGAAAGTGAAGAAATAAACTATTATGTTAATGAACTTGAGGTAATTGATAAAGCTAGTGTAAGTGAGATTAAAAAAATTAGACCAGTTGTTTATTTAAATAGTAGTATTTTATATAAAAGTGGAATGGGTAGTATTGATAATCCTTACAAAATAATGAATGTAGGCGAAGAAAATGAATAATAAAGGGTTTATATTTATTGAAACAATTATTACGGTTGTTATTTTATCTTCAACCTTAATCCTTTTATATAATACTTATAGTAGTGCTATAGCTGATGAAAAAGATCGTCTGCATTATGATGATGTAGCTTATATCTATCGAACTAATTATATTCGCAACTTTTTAGTTGATCACTCTAATTTAAATCAAGTTAAAGACTTCTCTTTTGAAAATTCCTATGCTGTAACAATTGGACCTTATTTGGGTTCTATGTTTACCGAAGAACAAATGAATCAAAATTATCCAACCAGTTTTCAAACTTTATATGATGCCTTTAATATAAATCAAATTGTCTTAGTAAAATCAGATTATATATCTCGTTGTTATCAAGATACAGATCCCTTATGTAGTGCATCACATAATGGTTTAGGTTTAAATTTAACTAATTATTTAAAGAGTTTAAATGATATAAGTTATCAATATTATTTAGTGGTGGAATATGCTGAGAAAAATTTAGGAGGGCGTTTTCAAAAATGTTATCCTTTAATTGATAGTGATTGTAAATCCTATTATGTTAGTTTAGGAATCTAGGTGAATTATGCTTAATAAAAATGGTTTTATATCTACTGCGGTAGTTTATACTTTCTTTTTTGTTTTTTTAATGATGTTATTATATATAATTAATGATTTTGTAGATAATCGGTTATATTTATCTAATATTAAAACAGATATTAAAAATAATTTAACTGATACTAATTTTTCTTATTATTTAATTAATAGATATCAAGATCCTAATGTTAAATTAACTAATCATAATATATTTTTATTAACAGGAGCTAATGATAATAGTTATCGCTATGAGGGGGCTAATCCCAATAATTATGTTTGCTTTGGGTCAGTGGCTAATCCATGTCCAGCTGAAAATGTTTACCGGATAATTGGCATTTTTAATAATCGGGTGAAATTAATTCGGAATCTTCCTGTATCGAATGATTCGTGGGATTTGCGGGCTTCAACTGCTTGGCAATTTACAATGTTATATGAATATTTGAATAATACTTTCTTAAATACTTTTAATAGTCAGTGGCAAAGTAAAATTGATACATCAAAATGGTATGGAATGAGTTTTCCAGAGGCTAAAATTGCTTTACCAGCAAAGGCTTTATATTTAGAAGAAGTGGGTAATGTGGATCGGAATTATTCGCATCCGGAAGGTAAAATTGGTTTAATGTATATCAGTGATTATGCTTTTGCGGCCGAGACTAGTTTATGGGCTAATAATTTAACAACTTATAGTGTAACTAAAACTAAAAATTGGCTTTTTAATGGGGGTAATCAATGGACTGTAACTTCTCTTCGGGAAGGTAGTAATCTAAAAGCTTATTTTGTTAGTAATACTGGTGATGTTCGAGCGGGATTATTTACTGATGTTTATCAAGTAAGACCAACATTCTATTTAAGTACTCAAACGCAAATTCAAAGTGGAACAGGGAAAAGTAATGATCCTTATCGCATCATTGTCTAAAGTAGGTGAAATAAATGAAATTAAATAAAAAAGGAACAACTTTAATTGAATTAATTATAAGTATTGTTTTAATTAGTGTTGTTTTAGGATTTATGTTCCGGCTTTTAATTGATTTAGATAATGAACAAAATAATAATACTTTTGCCGTGGATAATCAAATTAAAAGAGCGGAGATAATTAAATTTATTGAAAATGATATTACGAATAAAAAGTTATCGTTAGTAAATGCCAATGGAAGTAATGGTTCTACTTTAGTCATTAATTTTAATTTTAAAGATGGGACTAATGGCAAAATTACGGCAACAGCCAGTTACTTAGAATATAAAAATAGTAAGAATGAAACTAGACATTGGACAATGCAAAATTGTACGCTTTATCCAACTAGAGCTTTAGTAACCTTAAATAAAGATACAAATATTTATGCCATGGATATTAATATTGAAATTCATACTGCTAATGATTTAAATAGTACGACTAATAATAATCATGTTGATGATATTTCTCTTAGTTATGTTGGGAATGTTTCCGATTATAATCCTACTTTAACTTGTCTAGGCATAGGCTGTTAAAATTAAAGCAATGATTGAGCCCATGATTCGTCCCTTTAAAAAGTATTTATAATCTAAGTTACTTTCATCTAAAATACATTTTATCTGGGTATGAATTGATAACCCGCCAAAAGAAATGAAAAAGATACTAATCATTTCTTTTATTTTGGTACTTAATTTTATTTCAGCTAAATAATTTAAGCCTTGAGTAACTTCAAGAATCCCGCGAATCATTAAAGACTTAAATAAACTTAATTTTAAAATATGAATTAAAATATTACTTAAGACTAAATAAAATACAATTGCTCCAAGCACCATGGAAGTTGTATTAATACCTTTTTTAATAGCTAAAGAAAGATTAAAATGAGGATTACTTGGTTTAAATTTAATTGGTTCTAATTGTTTTTTAGATAAAATATAAATAATAATATTACTTAGATAATGAATAATTATTAACTTAAAAGTAATTGCTTGATTATGAAAAATACTGGTAAGGATTGTAACTAAAAATAAAGGATTACTAAAGTAAGTAAATAATAAATTAAGATTAGCATTATTTTTAGTTAAATAATTTTCTTGGTATAAGCTATTAATAATATAAGCACTCGTGGGACTTCCTGATAAAAGACTCATAATAAATATATAATGACTAGCATTTTTAAAAAGATGAGCAAAATCTAAATTAATTAATAATTCGTTTAGAATAATCATAATAAAAAGATAGGGAAATACTTTATTAAGCCAAATATCAGTAGCTTTAATTGTTGAAGTTAAAACTAAATTATAATTTGTAAATATTAGTCCAATAAAGGCAATTATACTTATAATTAATAATTTTCTTTTCATATCTTCATCCTTTTTTGCTATAATTAATTAGGTGATATCATGCTTAATAAAATATATGAAAAAGTAAAAAATTATATTGTTAATAATTATAAATTTTTAATAGCTTTAATCTTAATTGTTTTTATCTGTACTTATGAGTTTCCTTATGTGGTTTATACTCCTGGGGGAATTGTGAAGCTAAATGATCGCATTAAAATTGAGGATGAATATGACATGGATGGTTCGCTAAATATGAGTTATGTGTCCTTGATGCGGGGTAAACTTCCTATTTTAGCTTTTTCCTTCTTAATGAAAGATTGGGATATTGTTAAAAGTGATGATATAACATTAGAAGATCAATCAGTTTCCGATTTACTTAAAATGGAAAAAATTTATATGGCATCATCGATTGATAGTGCGACTTTAGTGGCTTACCAAAAAGCGGGGAAAAAGATTGATATTAAAAGTGCCGAAAATAATGTTATTTATTTAACGGAAGAAGCGAAAACCGATATTAAAGTTTATGATCAAGTTTTAGAAGTAGAAGGAATTAAAGTTGATAACATTAATGATTTAAAAAAAGTAATTGAGGCAAAAGAAGTGGGTGATAAAGTTAATATATTAGTTAAAAGAGATGGTAAAGAATTAAATACTGAAAGTGTGGTTTATAATAGTAGTGATGGCAAAAAGATTGGGGTAATGTTTTTACCAACTTATGAGTATGAAACAGACCCGAAGATTACCGTGAAAACAAAAGAACAAGAATCGGGTTCATCTGGGGGCTTAATGCTTACTCTGGCGATTTATAATAAACTTACCAAAGATGATATAACTAAGGGGAAGAAAATTGTTGGAACCGGTACTATTGATAATGAGGGTAATGTCGGAGCAATAGATGGGGTTAAATATAAAGTCCTTGGGGCTGAAAATAATAAGGCTGATATCTTTTTATGTCCTGAAGAAAATTATGAAGAAGCAAGTAAAATAAAAAGAGAAAGAAAATTAAAATTAGTGGTTAAAAGTGTCGCAACCTTTGATGAAGCAATTGATTATTTAAATAGTTTAGATTAAGCATTTTGACTAATGCTTTTTTTGTGTGCTAGGCATGGCATATAGCTAGGTGGTGAAAGTCCACTATACACGCAAGTACCTGTGAAGTATTAGAGAAGCACAACGCATTAACAGTGATGTTAGGGCTAAAGGAAGTGTGGAACAAAATCGTGGCTCAACGAACAGAAACTTGATACTAAGGCTGTATAAACGGATGAGGTTTCAAAACAAACTAAAGTCCAAAAGGTACACGTAACTTTATGCAGTAAATCAAGTGAGTAAACGAGGAAAGTTATATGTCTTACCCTAGGAGGTCTTGTGGACGTAGGCAAGGAAACGACGAGGAGTACAATAAAACCTACGGTCGAAAAAGGTTTGTCACAAGAAGTCAGCCGAGGTCATAGTACTAGTAAAACTAGGAAGGACTGAACAATTTATAGTGTTTTAGTACACTAAAATTATGTTAGCCATAAATCAGAATAAATAAAAGGTAATAAGTAGAACGTATTTCTATGAATAAATCCTTAAAAGATAAATGGTTGATATTGAAATTAGAAAGGAAAGAACGAGTATGGAATTACTAGAAAAAGTCTTAGATGATAATAATTTATATGAAGCATATAAGCAAGTATATAAAAATAAAGGAGCAAGTGGAATTGATGGAATGACTGTTGATGAACTCGAAGCTTACTTTTATGTACATAAAGAAGAAATCAAAGAACAAATAAGAAAAAGAAAATATAAACCCAGTCCAGTCAAAAGAGTTTACATTCCAAAAGAAAATGGAGATAAAAGAGGACTTGGTATACCAACAGTGATTGATAGATTAATTCAACAAGCAATAGTCCAAGTGTTATCGCCAATATATGAACAACAATTTAGCGAAACAAGCTATGGCTTTAGACCTAATCGTTCATGTGAAATGGCAATTGTGAAATTGTTAGAATACTTCAATGAGGGCTATGACTGGGTAGTAGACATTGATTTGCAAAAGTTCTTTGATACAGTATGCCATGATAAATTAATTGCAATCATCATGAAAACAATTCATGATGGTGAGTTAGTATCATTAATAAGAAAATATTTAGTAAGCGGAATAATGGAAAATGGAGTAACCAGTCCTACAAAGGTAGGCACTCCACAAGGTGGCAACCTTTCGCCCATATTATCTAATATCATGCTAAATGAATTAGATAAAGAACTTGAAAAAAGAGGATTAAGGTTCACTCGTTATGCCGATGACTGTATTATCGTAGTCAAAAGTGAAAAGGCAGCAAATAGAGTTATGGAAAGTATAACGAAATTTATTGAAAGAAAACTTGGACTAAAAGTTAATGCAGAAAAAAGTAAAGTAGCGAGACCTAATGAAATCAAATACCTTGGTTTTGGATTTTACTATACAAAAACAGGGATAATTAGACCCAAACCTCATTTAAAATCAATTCAAAAATTCAAAAGAAAACTAAAATTTCTAACAAGAAGAAGATGGAGTTTATCTTTGGATAAAAGAATTATAAAATTAAATCAAGTCATACGAGGGTGGATAAACTATTTTAGAATTGCTGACATGCAAAGAAACATGCGGATTATAACCAGTCACTTAAACAGAAGAATAAGGTGCATTATATGGAAGCAATGGAAAACTCCACAGCATAGAGCAAAATGTTTAATGCAATTGGGAATAGACAAAAATAAAGCCAGAGCATGTTCGTATTCACGAAAAGGCTACTGGCGACTTAGTGAATGTATACCTGTTCACATGGCAATTACTAACGAAAGACTTAAAATGAAAGGATTAGTTTTTCCACTTGACCATTATTTAAAAGTTCATACTGTAATATAAATTGAACCGCCAAGTACCGAACGGTATGCTTGGTGGTGTGAGAGGGACAGATTTACTAGTCATAGTAAATCTTCTCTACTCGATT